>JBFEWU010000318.1:0-5420 GCA_041546215.1 Draconibacterium sp.
ATTAATCAATTTCTGGTTGTCTTCCGTCTAATTATATATTCATCGAATTTCATTCGAATCTCAAACCTATGTATTTCCAATGCATAGTGGTTTATTTAAATCAATGAAACTTTAATTTTGTGAAACAAAATTAATTAGCCGAATTGATCCTGATCCGTCGGCTGACGGAGAAGGATCTCATGGGTTATATTCCCCGCCCCTCGGGGCGAATAAAAAAAGTGTTTCTATTGATACCCCGCTGCTCTGCGGCGGGGTTGTTCATTTATACATCAAAGCCCGGTTGAAAAATCGGGTTTTTTGTAAACCTCATATCTCAAAAACAAAGTACTTTGTCCAAAGGACTCCTGAGTAGAAAAAGCTTAGTTGAAAGAATCCCGTTCGTAAAGCTTATGGGATAAATGAATTTACTGAGAACTTTAACAGTACAATAGAAAGCATATGGTGATAAATGGTTTCACTTCGACGTGTACTCAAAAGTAATTTCATATTGCTCACCCACAAACTCCATCATGTCTTCCATGAATGCCTTGAAATTTCTTTCCAAAAATTCGTAGTTTTCCTGAAGAATAAGCTTTGCCTCTACAGATTTTTGGGGGACAGACGAGTAGTTTCCCATAATTTTTAATGATTGTACAATTCCATCAACAGAAGCATAGGACTCCAGGCGTTTGTTTTGAATTAAAAAGGGCAGAAAACCTTGCACGCGAGTTGGTAAATGGCGGAAATTGGAAAGCAAAATGGCATGTATTCCTTTGGCAAAATGGCGCAGCGTATGAGGTGAATAATTATTCCAGTTTTTTGCCAGAAAATGGTCGTAAAAAAAATCAACAATGATTCCTGAGTACAAGCCAAATTCAGCGCGAAAAAGAATTTTTGCCTCCTTCGTAAGGGGGTGATTGTCGGTGAAGCAATCAATTTGCCGATGCAACAAAATCCCCTGTGAAATTTCTTCCGGGTAATCACGGTATTTTCGGCCCTTTACATAGTCGCCAATAAAATTACCTACGATAATCTTTTCCGTTTCCCCCGATAAATATAAATGTGCCAAGTAGTTCATATAAAAAACCAAACGATAAATATGCTGAATTGTTTTTACAAAATGCGCTAAATTTTTTTCTCTTTGTTTCTTGTTTATTGTCAGTTGGTTAGGGGTGTTTTGTGAGCGCTTTCATCCTAACAGTACCTACCGGTGTTTGCTTGCTTTTTTTTATTGGTTATTTTTGAAGCGAATAAGCACGAAATGTACCTGGATATGGGAAAAAAGATAGTTGCTTTTGGTGAAGTGGTTTGGGATATTTTGCCCCAGGGGAAAATATTGGGAGGAACTCCTTCGAACCTGGTATTCAGGTGCAATGCTTTGGGTGAAAATGGTTATTTGCTTTCGCGGCTTGGTGACGATGAGTTGGGACAGGCGGCTTTGGACAAACTTAATGAATTGGGCATTTCAGATAAAAATGTTCAGGTCGATGCTGAATTTAAGACCGGCACGGTTGATGTTACCTTCGACCAAAACAATGAACCTCATTATAATGTAGCCCTCGATGTGGCTTTCGACCATATCGAATTTTCTGCCGAAGCCCTCAAACTGGTTCGGGAAGCCGATTGTGTGTTTTATGGTTTATTGCCACAACGCTTCGGAATATCAAAAAACACCTTACGCGAACTCTTAAAAGAATCACCCGATTCGGTTCATTTTTTCGACTTAAAACTGTTCGAGCATTTTTTTGATGCAAAGCTTGTAGAACGTTTGCTGAAAGTGTCTCACATTGTCCGGATTAAAGAAAAGGAAATAACCTTTCTGGCCGAAAAACTAAATATTGAACTTTCTAATATTGAGGAATTTGCCAAAGAATTTGCCCGTAAGTTTAAATTGGATTTGGTGATTATCACTCGGGGAAGTAGAGGAATTTTAGCCCATCATCATAAACACGGATTATTTTTCGAGCCCGGTTTTATCATCGACATGGAAGACAATGTGGGATCGGGAATGGCATTTTCAGCAGGTTTTTTGCATTACCTGTTAAATGGTAAACGCATTGAAGATGCACTGAAATTTGGAAATGCCGCCGGGGCGTTGAACAGTACAAAACGCGGTGGCACCACACCTTTCTCAAAAGAGGATGTGTTACGATTTATGGATAGTACACTTCAGCAGCTGTAGTTGAGAGCTGAGAGCTGAAAGTTCGAAGCTGAAAGCTCAAGGGAGAGAAGTTTAAAGTTTAAAGGAAGAACGATGGAAGCTGGATTAGGCGTTCTGCCTTATTACTTTTTTCTCAACAAAACAATACTCTTAAACATCTGATTCTTGGTAACAAAATCTGTGGTTTTTATGTTTAACAAAATAAACGCTCAATGAAACATGCTTATTGATGGTATGAATTACCTAAAGTACATAATGAGCAAGTTTCATCAAGGTAGTGGAAATTTTAAATGTTAAGAGGATGAAGGTTTCAGCCAGAGAGATTGCTCTAAAGCTGCTCGATAGCTTGTGGGAAAAATACATCGAGCGGGTTTCGTACGCCCAAAAATATGTCGATTTAGTAACTGAAAAAGGTGGTATTGTAGTAAACGACCACATTGCCCTGCGAACGTTTAATACACATACAGGAGAACAACCCGAGGGGATTAGGGCAATTAAACATATTTTGAATTGTTTGGAATATGCACCGGCAGGTACTTACGAATTCACAAAAAAAAGATTAAAAGCGGTTCATTTCGAACATCCCGATCCGATATTCCCAAAAATATTTGTTAGCCAGCTGGAAGTTGATTTGTTGCCCGGGTGGGCACAAACCATTATAAAAAATGCTGTAAAGGATACGCCGTATATAATTTCCGACCGAAGCATTGAATTATTGAGTGTATTAAAACAAGAAGGTGAACTGCCACGTGTTGCTGGCGAAGCTTTGGTTGTAGATCTGGTACAGTATTTCCGCAGGCCGTGGAAAGTGCCCCAAAAAGATGATGTGTTAAAACTAAACGATATATCGCAATATGCCGCCTGGGTGTTATTGCACGGTAATTCGGTGAACCATTTTACAGCCTTCATAAATTACCAGAGTGTACCCGAATGGCCCGATTTGGAAACTACTTGCAAAGCATTGGCACAAGCCGGAATACCCATGAAAGAAGCACTGGAGGGAAAGAAAGGCAGCAGGTTGCAGCAATCGGCTACCCAGGCTGTAAAAGAAGAGGTGGAGGTAAAAGGAGACGATGGCATCGAAAAAATTACCTGGACCTACGCTTATTACGAACTGGCCGAGAGGGGATACATTAACGAAAAAGGCAAAGAGATACTTTTTTCAGGGTTTTTGGGCGAGCAGGCAGCACACCTGTTTGACTTGACCAAAACGAGGGAGAACTAATGGAAATCATTGAAAGGCCAGGCCGCCTTAAAACAAGTATTTTGGACGGTCTCAGCAGGTTAGTATACTTTAGGGACATAACTCATTTCTTCCAATGGAGGGCGAACATAACCTTTATTGTCTTTCCGTTCGGGTAAAACTATGTTCTCGTGCTCAATCTCGCGGTACGGAATTTTTGATAACAAATGGTGAATGCAATTTAAGCGGGCACGTTTTTTATCGTCGGCATCAACCATCAGCCACGGACTTATTTTGGTATCGGTATAGGCAAACATTTCATCTTTCGCCTTGGAGTATTCTATGTATTTCTCCATCGATTTTATGTCCATGGGGCTCAACTTCCAGCGTTTGGTCGGGTCATTTAACCGGGAGCGGAAACGTTTTTCCTGTTCATCCTGGCTCACCGAAAACCAGTACTTGATAAGTATAATGCCCGAGCGGATTAACATGCGTTCAAAATTGGGGCATGAGCGCAGAAACTCCCAGTACTCGTCGTTGGTACAAAAGCCCATTACTTTTTCAACACCGGCACGGTTGTACCAGCTGCGATCGAACAATACCATTTCACCGGCAGCTGGCAGGTGGGGTACATACCGCTGAAAATACCACTGTGTTTTTTCGCGTTCGGTAGGCGTTCCCAAAGCGACAACTTTACAAATACGCGGATTCAGATTCTGAATGATCCTTTTTATGGTTCCACCTTTTCCGGCTGCATCCCGGCCTTCGAAAACTACCACAACTTTTAGCCCCTGGTGTTTTATCCATTCCTGCAAACGTACCAGCTCAATCTGAAGATGATTTAATTCTTTCTCGTAAAACTTCGAGTTGAGTTTGCCATTCTTGGTGTATTTTGGTCCCGAATGTTCCATCTATTAAACGTTGAAGTGCTTTTAAAGTTAAGAAAAAAGCTTCAAAAAGTTTAAGGTTAAGCGTCTAATGTTTAAAGTACTCTCAGCGACTTGGCTCTTTCAGCGTTCAACTTTGAGCTTTAAACCAACAAATAAGCTCCGAACTGCGTATCTCCCCGGGCTTCGGTTAAAGCAAAAAATCCCGATTCGATTTTGTTGTCGTGAATAATTAATGGATGTTTCTTTTCCATTTCTTTTTTGAAGGAATAAAACGAAGTTCCCGGCTTAAACCAGGTACGATAGATCCCTTTTTTGTGGGGGGCAATAAATTTCTCGAGGTACAGCGAAAGCAATCCCATGTTGTATCGCACATTAATCTCGAGGCAGGGATTTACTTTAAGTGTGCCGGTTTCATCTTTATAAATCAGAGTATCCACACCAAAATGCCCTTCGTAATTTTTTGCCAACTTACTCTCTTCCAGAATTTCGATTAAAGGTTGGATGACCAGCTCAGGAACCCTGGTAATAAAGTTCTTTACCTCATCGTCTAAACTGTCGGGCAATCCGTTTAGACTGTTGCCGTTGTACTGGCCCTTATAATCGGTCGAAAAATTGCTGATGCCGAGGTATTCAATTTTGCCTTTTACCACTTTAAACTGAAAGGCCAGGTCGATTACCTTATTTAAATATGGTTCGACAATGGCATAACCCTGGTCTTTTACCATGGCTAGTATTTTATCCCAAACCTTTTGGTGAATGGGATTATAACGAATGGGTTGTAAGCCCCTTCCCGAGCTGCTCCAGGGGGCTTTTACCATAAGCTTTCCCCATTTTGCCATATAAAATTCAAAATCACTTTTTTGGGTGCATATTTCGGTAAGCTGGTTTTGATCGATAAAATGTTCCGAGGGATAGTTTTGTGTAATAATCTGCTGAATGCCTCGTGCAAATTTTTTGGAATACAGGTCTTTATACTCCGGTTTCCAGTTAAAAACAGGCGATTTTTTAAATTCCTCGGTACATGTGGGTTTAAGCCACTCAAAGAATTTATGAGCTGCCGGACTCCACCCCCATGGACGTAAGCTGTTTACTTCAAAATTTAGCTTGCCCGCTTCACCTGTTTGAAAGTGCCCATTTGGCATTACTTTTTTAGCTTGTTCTATCATAGCTTCAGCATAATCAACGCCGAATACTTCATTGGTATAGG
>JBFEWU010000497.1:0-3101 GCA_041546215.1 Draconibacterium sp.
CCTTAACCTTTTCGGGAGTACCATTGGGTAATAAATCCTGTACACAAATACCGCCGAAGAAAATTAGATCTTTACCAAATGTGTCCTTTAATTGTTGAGGTTCCATACCAGTAGCCATAGGCTGGATGGGGTTAAGTATATCTAGTCCAATATCTATAAAATCAGGAATAAGCGGTTTTATAGCTCCACAAGTGTGCCAGGCTAACTTTATGTTTGGGTTTACCTTCCGAAATTCCTCAAACATCTGTTTCATACGTGGTTTAAAAATTCTTCTGAAAGTATCTTCATCCATCATCAGGCTCGTTTGTGAACCAAAATCATCGCCACACCACAAAACATCTGCTCCCATCTCAATCATTTTCTTTCCATATTCGGTATGGATAAACTGAATTTTGTCAAGCATTGGATTGATATATTCTGCTTCCATCATCATGTCCATCAGAAACTTCTCTAAACCGGTAAGGTACCAAGCTGTTTCGAACAAGGTGGTTTCCAAATCCGCAATTATACCATGCGTTTTTCCGTATTTATCAATTGTCTTTTGCGCAGCGTCCCAACGACCCGGTGCAAAAGGATCCGGAAAATCATAATCTTCAATATCTTTTGCAGTCTCAGCGTGTGCCAGTGGAAATTCATAAAACTCGTTGTACTGTCCGGTATTTTTGAATACCATTCCCCATTCGTTTTTAATCAGATCATTTCCCAAACCAATTGTCGGATTATTGCCTGGAGAACAAACCGTAATCCCTACAGCATCAGCCCCTAGTTTGCCATTAAATCCATGTGCGATGCACGGGTAGAGAGCATGGAATCCAAAGGCTCTTCATAAGGTTCATCTAGCGTGTTGCATAACTGTTGCGCAACCTGGGGTGTTACCGAAACATATAAAGGTGCTCTGTCAGGATTCTCTCCATATATCGTTTTTTGAAATCTTTCTTTTGAATTCATAATATTAATTTTATTCTAATCAAATATGACAGACCCAGATTATACATTTTAAAATCAATTACATAATCTGGGTCAAAGAGTCTTATTTATAATTCTCAACTACAGCCAAAACGCCCCAATAATTATCAACCAGGTAGCCTTCGTAACCCCAACATTCACCATCCCAGGTACGCCAGTCTTTCGACATTCCGTTTTCTCCTACTCCCTGAAAATTACCATCTTCAAAACCTTTTAATAGTGGGAACATAAGTTTTTCTGCATCTGCTTTACGCCCCAAACGATAAAGCGCCCTAAGCGTAAAATATTCATAGTTTCCAGAAGTACCACCATTCTCATAATGTTGCCACCCTTCGTTGGTTTCATCAGTCAAGCTGCCTCCCCATCGTGGATCGTGATGGGTATAATCAGAGGCTTTCACCGGAATGAGGTTACCGGGCAAGCCCAATTCAAAATTATCAAATCCAACCTCTTCCATCTTAGCCAGAATATTATCCATCATTTTATTGCCCTGTTCTTTTGTAACCAGGTCGTAAGAAATGGCCATACCATTAACAAAGGTGAAATAGTAATCGTGCAGCTTACCGTCTTCACTTTTCCAGCCAGCCAGCACTCCGGTTTCAGGATTGATGAAGGTGTTGTAATAATTACTTTTTAATTTCTCGGCAAATGCATCGTATTTATTGGCTTTCTCTCTTTCGCCCAATTCTTCATTTATTTTTGAATACATCTTCATGGCACGGTAAGCCAATGCATTTGAATAAGCATCTTTGTGTCCGAATCCAATACAGTCCCACCAATTGGCAGGTCGCATAAGGTGGTCCCCCAACCAAGTTCCGGAATTGCCACTAAAACCGTATTCTATTAGTCCATCCCCATCAGAATCTCTTGTTAGAATTTCATTGGCCCATTTCTCTATGCCCTGATAATTTGTTTTTAACCACTTTTTATTTCCTGAGCCGTTTATGTAATTACATGCCGCAATAAGCAACGATGGATAGGTATCTAATGATGCATTCTGGTTCCCCCAGTTGGTTAGGTCCGATTCAAAAATGGCATCGCTAACATACCCTTTTTCTCCATACGACTTCACACCTGAAAGATAAGTATCAAGTGTCATCCCTACCAGGTCAATAGCTCTTAAATCATCAACCAAAGGCGGGGCCTGTAAGGCAACCTCTGAGTAACCATATTGTACAAATCCACATGCATCGCTCGACGAATTATTCGCCAGCATTTGTATGTTTGGATTCACCTGTAAAGCATTTAAAAAAGCTATGCGAAACCCATCAAAACGAGCATCCCCCTTTATCTTATCCAGTTCGGGAAAAATGGAGGCAATCTCAAAACTGTATTCAATGCTACCCTGTTCTTTTGTAGCTGCAGGAAACGATATCTGCACAAATTTCTGAGGTACATCTACCCTGCAGGAAGTATAATCAAGAACACCAACTTGTTGTGAACGCACCTTGAATGAACCCATATCGGGCAAGTGCATTACACAAGGCGTTTTTACTTTGTTCTTTTCAGGAATCAAACCCAACACGGTCATATGGTTTTTATGCTGGTCAAATTTGATATCCCATGGTACATTATTCTTAACAAAATTCGATTTTAAGTTAAAACCACTTTCTGTTAGAATAAATTCCCAGGCTGCTTTTTTATCGTTTCCCTCAATAAAGTAAGAGGTGTTTGCCCCTTTAGTTTTTGATATAAAGTGTTGCCCCTCTATATCCTCCAAGATTAGCGGACTGTTGTCTAATTTCGACTTCCCAAGGGCATCTACTGAGAAATACTCAAACCTTGGAAATCCGGAATTAAGCGCATATTTAAACTTTGTTGAGTCAGGTTCAACTTTATTGCAAGAGTTAAATATCCCCATTAGTGCGAAGCATGTTATTACTCCTAAACATAGTTTCTTCATTGATTCATTTTTTTTTGTTTATTTTTTAGAATATATTTTGTTTTATTTTATCCAACATTTTTCTACTCTATCCGCTTTAACATCAACAAACGAAGCTGGGATAGAATGCACCCTCTCATCAAGCAGCGGTGTATCAGCCAATTTGTTGCCCGTAAAACCAAAATCTCCATAGCCCTGGTCATCGGAAATGATTATTAGGATATTCGGTCGTGTTTTAATCTCATTTTCTATA
>JBFEWU010000252.1:0-7105 GCA_041546215.1 Draconibacterium sp.
ATAAATGCCGTGGCAGTTATAGATGCACAAAAATTACGTGTATTGGGCTATATACCCAGTGGCTGGTTCCCATCCAAACTTGAAGTCAGCCCGGATGGTAAACAGCTAATTGTATCGAATGCCAAAGGTTTTGGTAGCGGGCCAAACGGTGGCGAAGCTTTTGAACGGGGCCCCGAAGGAAGTTACATTGGTTCGTTAATGAAAGGAACTGTACAGGTGCTGGATATCCCTTCGGATGAATCCTTAAACACGCTCACTCAAAAGGTAATTTCGAACAATTTTGATTTCAAAAAAGCATCATCCGAAAAATTTGCCCATCGGAAAAACAATCCGGTCCCGCTTTATCCCGGAGAAAAAGAAAGTCCCATCAAACACATCGTATTTATTTCCAAAGAAAATCGTACCTACGACGAAGTTTTCGGTCAGATTGAAAAGGGCAATGGCGATGCTAACCTTGCAAGATACGGCAAAGGAGTTTCTTTCAGAAGCAGCAAAAGAACCGCTTCCGTTGAAAATGCCAATGTAATGGTAAACCATTTAAAAATCGCCGGCGATTTTGCCATATCAGATAATTTCTATGTGGACTCGGATGTTTCTGCCGATGGCCACCGCTGGTTAGTAAATACATATCCAAACGAATGGTGTGAAACTTGTACTGCTGCAAGTTACGGGGGGAACCGTTCCTTCGATTTTAACTCAACAGCACCTGGTGTTTATGCCATGAACGGGGCAGCAGGTGCCATTTACCCTGAAGATTACAATGAAGCCGGTTCTCTTTGGGACCATCTGGAAAGAAACAAGATCGACTTCTATAATTTCGGTTTCAGCATTATGTTTGAGCCATCGATATACGAAGCCAAATACAAATACCAGGGAAACCGGCACTACATTAATTATCCGCTTCCACAACCCATCTGGGACCGGACCTCGAAGGAATATCCGACCTACAACATGGCCATTCCCGACCAGTTCAGAATCGATCAGTTCAAAAAGGAATTTACCAACAAATGGCTGGGAGACGCTGGCAGCATGCCTGCATTAATGACGGTTATTATCCCGAACGACCATGGAGCAGGTGAACGCCCGGAGGCAGGATATCCTTTCCGAGAAAGCTACATGGCCGATAATGATTTGGCCGTGGGGCGCATTGTGGAGTTTCTTTCTCACACACCTTATTGGGAAAACATGCTGATCGTAATAACGGAAGACGACGCCCAAAACGGTGTGGACCATATTGATGCACACCGAAGTCTTTTAATGCTGATTTCTCCCTGGGTAAAAAAAGATTATGTAAGTCACGTGCATTATAGTTTCGGAAGTATTTTTAAAACCTTCTGGAACATTCTTGGACTTCCTTACCTGAACCAATATGATGCAGGAGCAAACGATCTGCACGATTTTTTTAGCGATTCGCCTGATTTTACTCCTTACAACGCCGTACCTGTGGATGAACGGATTTTTGAGCCACAAAAGGCACTTGATCCTTTTGATGAAGATTTCGACTGGAAAGCATTGGAAGAAACCCCTGAGATGGATAACAAGGAGGACATGATTCGTGAAAGCAAAGAAAGAGACGAATACAGGCTGGAAAACAGGGAAAAGGAAAAATAGGATGACAAAAATAGTTCTGCTTGTAATAGCTGTATTTTCAACGATACAGCTTTTTTCACAAGCTATTACAGGCAAAATATTTGATAGGGAAAACAATAAACCCATTGCAAAGGCGAACGTTTTGTTAAAAAACACAACGCTTGGAACCATTACCAACAACGAGGGATTTTTTCTTATCAATTCGCAAAAAAAAGGAAACCATGTTTTACAAATTTCGCATGTCGGTTTCGAAACCAGGGAAATTGTAGTCCATACTGCCAATATCCAGGAACTCTCAATTCAGCTGCAACCGGTATCCATTCAGTTGCATAAAAGCATTGTTGTTACTGCATCACGCACGGAACTGCTTTCGTTTCAAACTCCCGATGCTATTGCTGTGCTTACCAGGCAGGAATTGAAAAACAATGCTCCGAGGTCCATGGCTGAGGCCTTAACAGGAGTAACCGGGGTATGGATGCAGAAAACAAACCATGGAGGTGGCTCCCCATTTGTTCGGGGACTTACCGGAAACCAGACTTTATTATTAATGGATGGGATCAGACTTAACAATGCCACCTTTCGGTATGGCCCCAACCAGTATTTTAATACCATCGATGTTTTTTCGGTTGACAGGGTTGAAGTAATTCGGGGAAAAGGCTCGGTTTTATATGGCAGCGATGCCCTGGGTGGGGTCATAAATGTGCTTACACGTACACCCCGGTTTACGTCAGGCAATCCTCACCTTGGCGGACGTGGAATGGTGAAATACATGAGTAAAGGCATGGAAAAATCGGGCTTGAGCGAACTGACTTACGCCGCTAAAAATTTTGCATTCTCAGGGAGTATCAACTATAAAGATTTTGGCGACATTTATGCAGGCGGCACACTGGCTTATCAGCGTCCCACAGGCTACAGCGAAAACGGTGTTAACCTGAAAGCAAAGCTTCGTTTCACAGAGAACTGTCAAATTACAACGGCTTTCCAATACCTGCGACAAAACGATGTTGGAAGATACGACCAGGTGGCTGAACGGGGATATGAGCAATATGACTTCGATCCTCAGATTCATCGTTTGGCCTACGTAAGAATTGAACATTATTACGACAGCAAGTGGTTCAAAAAATTGAAATTGAATGTTTCAAACCAGCTTTCCGATGAAACCAGGAAAAAACAAAAGAAAAATTCCACCACTACTACCCTCGAAAATGACGTGGTGAAAACCCATGGAATTTCCCTGGAAAACTATTCATGGTTCAGTAAAAACTGGGAGGTTGTATCAGGTGCAGAATTTTATGCCGATAAGGTGGAATCAGGGAAAATGGTGATCAACACCGAAACTGCACATCAAAGCTCTGAGAGAGGTCTGTATCCCAATAACTCTAACATGCATAATTTTGGTATTTTTAGTCAGCACACCTTAAAGCAAAATAAATTTCAGCTAAATTTTGGTGGACGTTTTAATACCTTTCGGATAAATTCCAACGATCCTGAATTTGGCAAAGTAAAGCTTACTCCCAGCTCGTTGGTGGGGAATCTTTCACTTCAGTATTTTACCACAACAACACAGCAAATTATAGTAGCTGCCCATTCGGCATTCCGGGCACCCAACATCAACGACATTAGCACATTTGGTTTATTCGACTATGGTATTGAAATTCCGTCACCGGGCTTGTCGCCGGAAAAAACATTTACGATTGAAGCCGGCTACAAAAAGGCAGGCGAGCAATTTTCCATGGCAATAACTGCATTCAGCACTCGCCTGAAGGACCAGATTATCAGGATAAAATCGACCTATAACGGGGACGAGTATATCGACAACGAACGCGTGTATATAAAGGACAATGTTGCGCGTTCGAGTATCAAAGGAGTTGAATTTGAATCAGGAATTGAGCTCAGTGGAAATCTGACATTTATAAATAACCTCACCTGGCTTTACGGAAAGGACCTTAAAAACGATGAACCCATGCGGCGTATTCCGCCACTAAATGGGAGAATGGCACTTCAGTATAACAAACTAAGGACTTTTGCAGAGGCAGAATTTTTATTTGCAGCAAAACAGGACAGATTATCAGGGGGTGATATGGACGACCATCGCATTCCGCTGGGAGGCACACCGGGCTGGAATATTTTAAACCTAAAGGCCGGTTATTCATGGACTAAAGTATCGGTAAATGCAGGCTTACAGAATGTCTTCAACCAGGCTTATCGCATTCATGGCTCAGGAATAGATGCTTATGGCCGCTCGTTTTGGCTGACCCTGGCTTTTAGCATTTAAGCGGAATCTTACCATAAGCCCGCTTCAGGACTCAAGCCATTAACAAGGGGTGTATGTATTAATTAATTCGTAACTTGTGGGGAAAAATTACAAGCATTATCAACTTCATCTTTATATTTTCAATCATGAAAATATTTCTTGTACGTACTTTGTTGGTCTTCCTTTCATTAAATGTTCAGGCCCAATGGTATTCCCGATCATTTGGAGTAGATAATATAAACGACTTAAATGAAGTTCAACTAAACTATTCATTACAAAAAGCGAAATCGTTTGTGAAAACAGGGAAAATATTAACCTTTTCCGGAATTGGCTCCTTTACTTTGGGTACTTACCTGGTCGTCAGAGGTTTGGATGGATGGGTATTTGGCGATGGTAATGATAGTCACCTCGACGAAATAGTGCTTGGCGAGATGCTCATACTTGCGGGTATGGGATCGGTAGTGGTTGGCGTTCCTTTTTGGATTGTAGGGGCTAGACGTAAAAGTAAGATCGAAATAGCACTGATTAAATTTAATACCTCATCTTTAAAAACTCTCGGTCAACCCGAACCTTTGGGGTTGAGTTTAAAGATCAATTTTTAATCCTTTATCTCATTTCGGCAAAGAAATGGGAAGAGGCCCTACCCGTTGGCAATGGCAGGCACATAAAAGCCAAATGCTCAGAAGGCGGGATCCTCGAACTCGAAACAAAAGCAGGCAGCAGATATACTTTGAATCTTTAGAGATTGCTTTTACCCAAATGCATGTAATTGGTATTCAGGGCCCAATTGACCAGAAAAGATGAGATTTGCTGAAAACAAATAATTACAGGCCGTTTCCCCATAAAAAATTAGTGAATACTGCTTTTCACCACACACTCCTTCTCTTTTTTTGCAAGAATCAATAATCGCTAAAAGCCCCGGCAAACTTCCCTGCAATAATCAATAATAACGAGATTTTGTTTTGCAAAACCGGTTTGCTTTGGGTATGCTTTTAGGGCTAATTTTGAATTGAAATTTAAATCGAATTAAGAACAAATTAAAATTTAAATCATGAAAAATTCAGACATTAAACTTAGTTTAAACGGATTTAATTACTACTGCAGGTTTATTGAAAATACTGAATCTCAGTACGATCCAATGGTACTATTGAGTGGCGCATTTCAAAATATGGACTCATGGAAAAATTTCACCAAAGTATTAAGCAAAAACTTTTCGGTAGTGCTCATCGATTTACCGGGAAGCGGCTCAGCTGATTTTCTTCCTTACGGCTACGGTGGCGATTTTCTGGTAGAAGCCATAAATAATATGTTCATGCATCTGGGCATTGAAAAAGCCAATATTATAGCAGCTTCATACGGCACACCCACTGCATTTAACTTTGCAGCCAAATATCCGGAAAAAGTGGCTCATCTGGTAATGGGCGGTGTAATGAAAGAAATGCCCAAGGAGCGCAAAATTGATGTGGAAAGAATTTACCAATTGGCCAAACAAGGCAACAAAAAAGCTTTTGCCCGTGAAACAACAAAATTACTCCTGAATTGTGAAGAAAGTAAAAATGTGAACAAATCGTCACTGGTTAAGCGGGTAATGGAATGTTCCCTGGCTCGCATATCGAAATCGGAAATCAAAAAAATGGTTGAAAATACACGCCGGATTTTGCACCATGGCACCTTGAACTTAAGAAATGCCGCAAATGTCCCTACACTTGTTTATACCGGCGAATATGACCATTTTACAAAGCCTGAATATTGTCGTGAAGTTGCGGGCTATTTTAACAACGCAATTTATACTACCATAAAAAGAGCCGATCATTTGTTTCACATTGAACAAACCCAAACGGTAATTGAAATGGGAATTCGATTTGTGAAAGGAGAATCGATGGAATCGCTTACCCTGTTAAACAGAATTGATTACCTGACAAAAACAGTTCCTGTTCGCGAGCTTAATCCTCAAAGAAAAATCGCCATTTAATCAGTTCTTATATCACTTCGCATGATAATCTGCTCATAAGAAAAACAGATGATTTTTGTTTTGGTCGAAAAAGAAAATTCAGCCCTCACATTACCTGCCTCCTTAATTTTTGAAGCGCATGCAGCTGCTCATTAAAAAAGCGGTTACGCTCTTTGGCACCGGTCAGGCTTATCATGTTTGATTTTCGCAGGATACCCCGGAAGTACTTATCCAGTTGACTGCAAAATTCCTGGTTAGTTGTTTCAAGCAAACTCAATACGTTGAACGTGAGATAAGCACGGTATCCATGCCCGGTACGGACAAGAATTGTATTGTCATTTAAAACCACTTCATTGACATAGAGTTTAAAATTGTTCTCCACCCCTTCGGCCTGCGTACCATATAAATATTTAAAACCGAACTCTGCTTCTTTTTGAATATGACGAATCCATTTTTCTGTTTTATCCAGTAAATTGAGAATATCATCATGGTTTGAAAAGAAACCGGATACCCAATAAAATTCAATCTGGCTCAACATAATCTTGAATGTTTGCTCATTCCAGATTTCAATGGCGGGTATTTTTGCTGCCACTGCCAGCGTTTTCCTTCCCTTTTGAAAAGTATCCTCCGGCATTTCATCAAAACAAAACATTTTTTCATCGTATTCAGGGAACTGAAACAAAGTTTTTTCCCAGAAAAATACCTTGAAGGCAGCTATCTCAGGCAATTGAAAATAATGAAACAAAGGAGGATCTTTTGCTGCGTAAATTATTTCCCGTTCTTGTACATTGACAATACTTTGCAGATCGGTATATACTTTATCAAGCCAGTCGCTTACTTTTAATGTTTTGGCGCCAATGGTCGAACAATTAAAATTTACGGAACAGGAACTTTCTTCCCCAAACTGATCCAGGGATATTCCAAAATGATCTTTAAGTTTAAAAAGTTCTTCAAGGGTCAGAGGTTTTTCACCCCTGATCCGACGGTAGGCACTGTCCTGACTCACACCAAGCACATTAGTTATCTCGAATACCAAGGATAAATGAGATGGTAATTTTGATTTAATTTTCTGAAATATCTCTCCCTGAATGGTAGTCACCTGGTTCATACGATTAAAATTAAATAATAATTACCTAAGAAGCAATTCAGAATATTTTGATTTGGATGCTAATGAAACTCCTCGCAGCAAGCTGACGAGGTATCTCAATCGTATCTTGATTTTTTTATCGCATCAAGATGCGGGGAATATAACCCACGAGATCCCTCTCCGTCAGTCGAAGGATCGGGATCAGTTCGGCTAAATGATTTTG
>JBFEWU010000239.1:0-7492 GCA_041546215.1 Draconibacterium sp.
AATAAATTCGAATATTCTAATACACTGATATTCTAATATTCAAAAGCTCCTTGCTCTTTGTTCTATGAGATAAATTGCAGGATTTAAAACCAAAAACTAGAAAAAAATATGGGAGAAGTAAGATTAATGAAAGGGAATGAGGTGCTGGCCGAAGCTGCCATTCGTTGTGGATGTGACGGTTATTTTGGCTATCCCATTACACCTCAGTCGGAAGTAATGGAAACGCTGATGGCTCGTCAGCCCTGGAACGAAACCGGTATGGTTGTTTTGCAGGCCGAAAGTGAAGTTGCTTCCATTAATATGGTGTATGGGGCAGCGGCTTCAGGTAAAAAAGTAATGACATCGTCGTCGAGCCCGGGTGTGAGTCTGATGGCTGAAGGTATTTCGTACATTGCCGGAGCTGAATTGCCTTGTTTATTAGTAAATATACAAAGAGGCGGCCCTGGTTTGGGAACCATTCAACCTTCACAAGCCGATTATTTTCAAACGGTAAAAGGTGGTGGGCACGGTGATTATAAATTAATTGTTTTGGCTCCATCATCGGTTCAGGAAATGAACGATTTTGTTGACCTCGGATTTGAACTTGCATTTAAGTACCGAAATCCTGCCATTATTCTTGCCGATGGTGCCATTGGGCAGATGATGGAAAAAGTGGAACTGGCTGAGCAAAAACCACGCTGGACAAATGAAGAAATTGCGGAGAAATGGGGCGACTGGGCCACCACCGGAAAACCTACTTCACGCAAAAAAAATATTGTGACTTCGCTGGAAATGGATTCGGATAAAATGGAAGCAAACAATATACGTTTCCAGGAAAAATACCGCAAAATGGAAGCCGAAGAAGTTCGCTATGAAGCGATTCAGTGCGACGATGCCGATTTTGTAATTGTTGCATTTGGAACTTCTTCACGTGTTTGCCAAAAAGCGGTAAGCATGGCAAGAGCAAAAGGTCTAAAAGTTGGGCTGTTGCGTCCGATCACTCTTTATCCTTTCCCCAATAAAATAATCAAAGAACTGGCCCGAAAAACCAAAGGTTTCCTGTCGGTGGAGATGAGTGCCGGGCAGATGGTGGAAGATATTAAACTGGCAGTTTATGAGGCTGGTAGCAATGCCCGGGTCGACTACTTCGGAAGAATGGGAGGTATTATCCCTACACCAACAGAAGTTGTTGCGGCCCTGGAAGAGAAGTTTTCGTGGGAGTTAAGTTATGGAGTTAAAAGAAGTTACTAAACCGGATACTATGGATATAAAAGAAATTATTAAACCGGAAAATCTGGTTTACGATAAGTCGGCAGTATTAAACGACGACGTAATGCACTATTGTCCGGGCTGTACGCACGGCGTTGTGCATAAAATTTTGGCTGAACTGATTGAAGAAATGGGAATTCAAGACAAAACCGTTGGTATTGCTCCGGTTGGCTGTGCCGTTTTTGCCTACAATTACATCGATATTGACTGGCAGGAAGCAGCGCATGGCAGGGCTCCTGCGGTGGCCACCGGAGTTGCACGTATGTATCCCGAAAACTTTGTGTTTACTTACCAGGGAGATGGGGATTTGGCATCCATTGGTACTGCCGAAATTATGCACGCCTGTAATCGTGGAGAAAATATTCTGGTGGTCTTCATCAATAATGGTATTTACGGTATGACGGGAGGACAGATGGCGCCAACTACTTTGGAAGGTATGGTAACATCAACAACGCCAACCGGACGTAATGTTGATTTAAATGGTTACCCGATGAAAATTACCAACCTGATCGCACAATTACCGGGTACTTCTTATGTAACACGTCAGGCTGCACATACAGCTCCGGCTGCACGGAAGTTAAAACGTTCGCTTAAAAAAGCCGTTCAGAATGTCCTGGATAAAAAAGGAACTTCTTTCGTTGAGGTTGTTTCTACCTGCAACTCGGGATGGAAAATGACTCCGGTGCAGGCGAACATTTGGATGGAAGAGAACATGATTCCGTACTATCCATTGGGAGATCTAAAAGACAGTGTAAAAGGTGAACATTCGGAAAATTAAAAAATTGAAGCTATGACTGAAGAAATGATAATTGCCGGATTCGGTGGACAGGGAGTACTTTCCATGGGTAAGATTTTAGCTTACTCCGGAATTATGGAAGACAAAGAAGTAACCTGGTTCCCATCCTACGGGCCTGAGATGCGGGGAGGTACTGCCAATGTTACTGTTATTATTAGCGATACCCGTATTAGTTCCCCCATAATCCAGGAATTTGATACGGCCATTATTCTGAACCAACAGAGTATGGATAAATTCGAAAATATGGTCAAACCCGGTGGAACATTATTATACGATCCCAATGGAGTGATTCATCCTCCCACTAGAACCGACATTAATATTTACAGAGTAGAGGGTACAAAAACTGCTGTTGAAATGGGTAATCCTAAAGTATTCAATATGATTGTTTTTGGCAGCTACCTGAAAGTACGCCCAATACTTTCGCTCGATAATGTGGAAAAAGGTTTGGAAAAATCGCTTCCTGAGCGTTACCATAAACTAATTCCACTAAACCTCGAAGCCATTAAAAAAGGCCAGGAGATTGTGGAAGATGTACAGCTTGTTTAGTAAGCAGAGTTCAATTCAATATCTGTTTTTTGCCTGCCAGCCAGGCAAGCTGAAAGTAACATAGAGCTGATAAAAGCCTTTCATTCGTTTCTGAATGAGGGGCTTTTTTTGTACTGGAGTTAGGCATTGGCAGGATTGTCTGATTTTCAGATTATCGGATTTTCAGACATCCAGTAATCCCGTAATCCTACCCACATGTGTAGGCATCTGAAGCAAAACTTTAAGCCCATATAGGATAAAAAATCACCTCAGATTTCGAAATTGTTTACGATACTGACTTGGAGTCAGTTGGGTGTACTTTTTAAACTGTTTGTTAAAATGGCTGAGGTTGTTAAATCCACTGTCAAAACTCACATCTACCACACTGTGGTCTTCATCCATGAGTAAATTACAGGCATAATCAATCCTGATCTTATTGAGGTATTCAAAAATGGTGGTACCCATTTCCGTTTTAAAAAGTCTGCAAAGCGAACCTTTTGCCATGCTTGCCATATCTGCCAATTTCTTAAGATCTATTTCTTCCTTATAATGATTCATTAGATATTCATGAATCATTCCAATTCTCTTGCTGCTTGTGGTAAATCTTTTCTTTAAATATTCTTCTGAGGTAAGTAGTTCAATTGATTCACTTTTGCCAATTATATCCATAATGGTATAGAAGTTTATCACCCTTTCAAAATAGGTCATGTAAGGTAGTTGTAGCATAATCCGACTAACTTCATTTAAGGTTTTGCCTACAATTTTCATTCCTCGCTCAGCCAGATTTAAGGCTCGCCTTACATACTCAAACTCTGGCAGAAGCAATAATTCTTTTGGTAGGACATCATCATCGAACTGTAAAAAAACGGTTTCTAGCGTACGTCCCGACGGATTGCTGGTTTCTTTATCTGCAATCCAGACATGGGGAAGTTTTTTGCCGATAAAAATTAAATCTCCGGGGTGAAACTCCTCTATGGAATCGGCCACAATTCTTTTTCCGGAGCCTTCTGTAATGAAACTGATTTCATACTTATTGTGAAAATGCCAGGTATTCTTTTCCAGATTATCCTGGAAAATTCCAATAAAAAAGGAGGATCCTTTTTCAAGCACTATGTTTTCCAACGATGCCGGCATGGTTCAAAATTTACGATAAAGTTGATTTGTGTGAATATAGCATTATAATTGGTAAAAATAGTTGTTGTTGAGGCTCCTGATGTAATTTATTTTTACATCATCAATCAATAACCACAGAATATAAACTAAAAAATACAATATGAACGAGTTAATTGAAAAACTTCATGAATGTGTAGAGTTTGGTAAAGTAGATGAAAAATCACCTTTCCCACCTCATTTAAAAGGACAGCTTGGTTCGCTTGAAATCACGAAGGCAGCAATTGAAGCCGGTATTTCGGCGCAAAAAATTTTAGATGACGCACTGGTGCCTGCAATGGAAAAGGTAGGTACAAAATTTTCAGAAAATAAAATATTCGTGCCACAAATGCTAATGTCGGCAAAGGCCATGGGTGCTTCCATGGTGCAGTTAAAGCCATTTTTTGCAAGCGGTGCCATTAAAGCCAAAGGAACTTTTATAATTGGAACTGTAAAAGGTGATTTGCACGATATTGGTAAAAACCTGGTGGCGATGATGATTGAGGGAGCAGGCTGGAAGGTGGTTGACCTGGGTGTTGATGTTGGATCGGATAAGTTCATCGAAGCATTAAGTGAAAATCCGGATGCAGTTGTTGGCCTGTCGGCACTGCTAACAACCACTATGGTTAGCATGGAAGAAATTGTAGAAAGCATTAAAAAGGAATTGCCTGAAGCTAAAGTACTAATTGGAGGTGCACCTGTTACTGAAGATTTTTGCACGAAGATTGGTGCTGATTTTTACGCGCCTGATCCGCAAAAAGCTGTGGAATATCTTAATAAGAAAGCTTCGTAAGTGTAGACTGTACAGTCGTTAACAGTTTTGTTGATTATAAATTGATTGCCCGAATCAGGGTAAAATGGGCATGGTTTGCCCGGGTATTAAGCCTTAAAATGAGAAGATATGAAATATAAAAACTTAGTGATTACGAATCCGGCGGAGTTAATGTTTGGTAAAGCACCCAATCCAGTAAAAACGCGCAGGGGACTCGAAATTGGCGGAGGACAGGTATATTCCGAATTGAATTTTACGCTGCCAACCATGAGTATAAATAGCAGTACCCTGGATAGGGTGAATCAACATTACCGGGAAATTGCCGACGGGGCTCTCGAGAGAGCCTTGCATTTGAATTCGAAGGGTGTTGTATTGGAATTCGAAACCTTATTGGAAATGACCAAAACACCATCCATTGGTATTGATTTGGTGAAGATAATGAATGAGGTTTGTGAAAACTACTACCAAAAACATGGATTGAAATCTGAAATCCGGTTAACACCAAATGATTTGCGGGAGTTCGAGCGTCCGGCAAAACAGCGAAGTTCGGCATATCTTGAGCCAATGATGGAACTTTTTGAACAGGGAATGCTGGCTGGTGGCGACTTACTATCCATTGAAAGCACCGGTGGTAAAGAAGTTTCGGATGATGCCCTTATGATGTGCGACATCAAAACCACCATGTTTGCTTTATCGGTGCTGGGTGTTCGTGACATGCAGTTTTTATGGGAGAAAATAACTCAACTCGCAGATAAACATGGAAAAATTGCAGCCGGAGATTCGGCATGTGGATTTGCGAATACAGCAATGGTACTGGCCGAGAAAAAATATATACCTAAGGTATTTGCCGCACTGGTTCGTGTAATTTCAGTGGTTCGCTCAATTGTGGCCATGGAAGAGGGAGCAATCGGACCCGATAAGGACTGTGGGTACGAAGGACCATTTTTAAAAGCCATTACAGGAATACCCATTTCAATGGAAGGGAAAACTGCGGCTTGTGCCCATTTTAGTCCCATTGGGAATATTGCTTCGGCATGTACCGATTTATGGAGTAACGAATCGGTTCAGAATATTAAATTGCTATCGGGAATGGCACCAACTGCTTACCTCGAACAATTGGAGTACGATGCCCGCCTGATGAACGAAGCACTGCGTGCCGGACCTATGCACAGCCAGGTATTGCAGCAGCTTTTCGTAAACTCCGATGTTTACACCGATCCACAAGCGCTGATCCTTTCACCTGAAAATGTTATTCGTATATCAAAAGCATTGGTAAAGGGCGATTCGTATGTGGCCAATGCAAAAAATGGTGCCCTTGAAGCACTTAATATAATTGAAGAAGCCCTGGCCGATGGCAAGATGGATTTAAGTGAGTTGGAAACCACTTATCTACCGATTTTGCGTGAAGATCTAAATTCTATTCCTGAGGATGAAGGCCGGTTTATAGAAATGATGCTTCCCCTGCTGGACGAAAGTAAATTTATACTCTCGGAATACGGGTTATAAGAATTATTTTTTGAAGGTTTGAAACAGGGGGCAGCCAACTGAAGATGGATTTAGTTGTGAAGTTCCCTGTTTTAGTAGATACCATGAATACAGATAAGAAAATACCAGTAACTGTTATTAGCGGATTTTTAGGCTCCGGAAAAACCACAGCTATTATTCAACTTTTAAAACAAAAAAGTGAAGATGAGCAGTGGGCCGTTTTGATTAACGAATTTGGTAAAGTGTCGGTGGATTATGACACACTTTCACCGAAAGCATCGACAAACGAAAGGGTATTTGAAATTTCAGGAGGTTGTATTTGTTGTTCTGCAAAAGATTATTTCAGACAAAACCTAGACGATATCATTCAAAAGAAAAGATTCGACAGAATTCTTATTGAACCATCGGGACTGGGCGGAGCCGATATGATTTCAGAAATTATTAAAGAAAAGGAAATCCTTGAATTAATGCCCGTGATAGGTCTGGTATCCATCGACTATTTGGAAAATAAAAAACTTCAGATAAATCCCATTTACAAGAATCAGTTGCTAAAATCGGATATCCTGGTTTTGAGCAAGTGCGATTTGGAAACGAATTCGACCAAACACGATGAAGCGCTTGGCAGGTTGAAAATGGAGTATCCCGGGAAGTTACATTACTCAAAATCGTTCAATGGAAGTATGGAGATGACTTTATTGATGTATGGGGGGCTGGATGTAAAGGGGCATAGTCCATTCAGTCAAGTCATCTTTTCGCATCCCGATTTAAAGGATAGTAACTACGAATCAATCAGCTTATTGTTTGATGCCCATATACAGGTTGATGTGGTAGGCTTATTTCAAACCTTGAAAGGAGAGGTAAATATTGTTCGGGCCAAAGGATTTTTAAATGGATACGGTGGATGGAAATTCGTGAATTATACCTTTGGGGATTCTATGGAAGAAGCTTGTGCTGTTCATGAGAAGAATAAGCTGGCAGTAATTTTTGAAAAAAGCCGGAATTATCCTGTTGAGAAAGTAATGAACTCACTGGCTGCATCCCTGGGTATACCTGTTTCAGATGCCGGCTGGAATATGCATTAGAGAACTTGTTATGAGGATTTAAAGCAAAAAAAATCCCTCCGTCGTCTGACGAAAGGATTTTAATTTATGCTATATATATAACTAAGCTAGTTTTACATTTACGGCATTAAGACCTTTACGACCTTCTTCTAAGTCAAAAGTTACTTCGTCATTTTCCTGAATTTCATCTTTACATCCACTAATGTGTACGAAATACTCTTTTGTTGATTCTGCATCTTTAACAAATCCAAATCCCTTGGCATCGTTAAAGAATTTTACTGTTCCTTTATTCATGATATATTTAAAAAATTAATGGGCGCAAGCTACAACTATTTAATGATAAACCATAATTTCACTATAAAATAGTCTCATTTTATGGCATAAAAGTTACATATAACTATTTTATGGCCCTTTTTTTTAGCCATTCATGAACTTTTTTCGACAGATTCAAACCCG
>JBFEWU010000323.1:0-5350 GCA_041546215.1 Draconibacterium sp.
GAAAGCAGTTGAGCCAGCTTTGCCGAACCATAAGCTTTTAATCCTGAATAGCGTCTTTTTTTCCAATCCAGATCATCCAATTGTAAGCCCCATGGCGCAAAACGATGTCCTTCTGAATTATTCATAATAATTCGGGCACCAGCCTGAGATTTTAACTTTTCAATTAGCTTGTAATTAATAATAAACGACGACAAATGGTTAACCACAAAAACCAGATCAAGTCCCTTATCTGTTAATTGCTGTTTAGACAAAGTTAATCCTGCATTATGAATGAGCACATCAATCGCTTGTTTCATTTCTGAAAGCTGATT
Source organism: Draconibacterium sp. (assembly GCA_041546215.1). Classification (GTDB taxonomy): domain Bacteria; phylum Bacteroidota; class Bacteroidia; order Bacteroidales; family Prolixibacteraceae; genus Draconibacterium. The sequence continues at coordinate 312 of JBFEWU010000323.1, forward strand.
TGCAACCTCGTGTATCTCTTTAAGTTTACTTAAATCGACAATTACATAATCGCATTTTACGGCGTATTTCTTCTCGATCTCGGCCTTTAACTTTATCGATTTTTCTTCATCTCGGTTAAGGCAAAGTAAGTTGGCGCCCATGGCGGCATATTTTTTTGCTGTATAGGTTCCAATACCCGAGGTGGCGCCACTAATTACCACCAATTTATTTTCATAACGATCATCACAACTTAGGGGATCTTTTTTCCCGTTTTTTATCATCGCGACAATTTGCGAAACCTCATATTGCCTAAAATACTTCCAGAAATTTTTATTTTTTGCCATAGTAAATCAAAAGAAGTTGGGTTCTTTGGGGAATATATCGTCCCGTATTGCCATTAATTCTTCAAGGGTATCAATGTCGTCGCTTACCGGAACCAGAAGAATCGGATTCATTCCGGTTGAAGGATGTTGAAAATTATTTGATGGCTGATTGAGTATCTTCTTTGACGCACCAACTACAAACTGCTCCGAATCATCTTGTACATGTCCGGTTAATGTCCCGTCGTAATTCAGTTGCAAATGATACGTGAAAATTTCTCTCCGGATGATGTAGATTTCTCCCTTTATTATTTTCCCAATGTTGATGCTAACCGTTACGCCCGGTTTGCCATCTCCGTCGGGATCGGTTAAGTTCGGGTCGTTGCTGTCTTTGGAAAGTGGTTGCAAAGGATCGCCATTAATTCCGAGTAAGGTAGGCGTTGGCGGCCGTAAAATATGCCAATGCCCATTTTTTTTAGTGATTTCCACTTTTTGGTGTTTCGGTTGAATTGCCTGCACCGATTCATCACTGAATTCTGTGCTAATCATTTTTTGATTGATTTTATGTGAGGCCCGCACAAATCTTTGGGATTGAATCAGGTCGCCATTGTCATCCAAATAAAAATCGCTAAAGCCATACGATATAATAAAGGTCAACATGGGCGATTTGGTTGTTGTGTCTTCGTAAGAAACCACATCGTAGTGTGCATAATGGCCAAGTAATTGCCTTTTAACCGAATCGATGCTGGAGATAGAAGATTCTTCATTTTCGTATTTTGAAAAATCGTAAAGCGGCGACTCTGGCCAAGGTATTGTTTTCGCACAGGCATTGATTATAAGAACAATACCAAAGACGAGACTATAATTTGCAAATCGTTTTTTTCTCATAGATTTATCAGCTGTTTTAACTTCGCACCCTATTTGATCTTACCCGAATTTTTTAATTAAAAACCTGCGATACATTTTCCCGAAACGAGGGATGTTGTTAAAAATATCGCCCCATAAATCATAATAATCACGCTGTTCAAGTATGTAATTGTCGTCGCTTATTTTCAGTTTTGTGCAACCATACATGGGAGTGCTGGGGTATTTTTTAAACATCATGGTCATTATCCACTCGAAAATGATCACATTATCATTTTGAACGATGCTAACAATTTCCATGTTTAATTGCTTGGTTCGTTTAGTTAGGCGATTGCACATTTCAATAAAATCATCTTTCCCTTCAATGCGCTGAATAGTATCTTGAAATACAATGTCTTGGTGATAATATTTGAAAATGTGCGACCAGTCAGGTTTTCCCTCTGTATTGTAAGTAGTCGACCATAGTTCTTTTACGGTTTCAATATTCAATTGTTTTTTTTCGCTGTCGTCAACAATTTTTTCTGGTACGTTTTGTGTCATTGTATTCTTTATTTTTGATTTAGAATATAAGAAGGTGTACACCTTAATGTATCGGATTGAAGTACTTCAAAAATCATTTTATTAAAAGGAGGAGGGCCAAATTTCCCGCTTGCATTATTAGAAAAACCATAACCTTCGCGGGGGATGCCCATAAAATTTGTATTCAGTTTTGCATCGTTGTTTTCATCGTGAAAATACTTAAAGGCATATTTGCCGGGATTTATATCCTGAATAACGATTATACACTTGTTGTTGCTAATTTCTTCAGAATAAGCTTTCAAAACCTGTTTGTTCTCATCGTTAAATTCCAGTAAAAATTTCCCCTGGTTGTTTCGCAATTCGTTTATTTCAATACGAAGATTAATCTGACTGAATGAAAACAAAGAAGTAGCAAAAGTCAGAATTAGAAGGAGAATCAGGTTTTTGAATTCAGGGTTTATAAAGTTCATTTTCGTTTTATTGTTACTTTATTTATATATCTTAGTTGGTGTGTGTATTTTCTGTAAAATAATTATATTTTTCTAGACTTCACACAATCGTTTCAAAATTCTGATAGATTATGGTTACATTCTCGCTTAACGCCTTTTGTTTTAGAACAAGCAAAGTTTCAATTCTGTTTGATAATTGCAAGTTTTTATTAAACAAACAATTGACACTTATCGGATCGGAAGCAGAAAATTTATTTAATTATTTTACTTCTGAAAAGATATTCATAAATTAACCACTAAAATATTTCCTATGAAAAAGTTATTTGCCATTTTACTTATTCTCTCGGTTTTTGCTTGCAGTGATGACGATGATGGAGTTGTTTCGGATTTAGCTGAACTAGAAGAATTTACGGTTCAGGCAAACGCTGAATTCTCTCCAGTCGGCACCTACATTGATGCAGAGAACGGTGAGGTACACGTGTTCAATTCGAATGATTTTTCGACAATGAATTTTCCTTTAACGCTGGTGCCTGAAATTCGTGTTTCTCCGGGTGCAAAGGTAGTTCCGGCATCGGGGATATCGGTTACTTTCGACGATCCTGAAGATTTTGTGCAGTACACCATTACATCGGGAGATGGTACAAACTCGGTCGATTATATTTTTACCATTCGCGACAAGCAAATTCCAAATGCTGGTTTCGAAAATTGGTTTACCGAAATTGGCATGAACAGTCAGCCTTTTCCTCAGCCGGGCAAGTATAAAGCTTCAACAATATGGGCCACAGCCAATATGGGCACGAGTATTTACAATATTTATGGCACAACACAGGAAAAGCAAGGGAACAATACCGTAATAAATATTGAAACTGTTACTACGGTTGCGTTACCGCTTGTTGCTGGTGCGTTGTACGTAGGTAAATTCGATTTGAATGGAGCTATTGCTGACCCAACAAATCCGGTGGCTGCAGCAAAGTTGGGAATTCCCTTTGTCGGGAAACCAACGGCGGTGCAATTTAAATACTCATATAAGTCGGGCGATCAACTTATTCAGGCCGTACTAAAAGATGTGGGGAATTTATTTGGTGGTTTTGATGTTTTTAATTTAGAAGGGAAAGATAAATTCGGAATAAAAGTAGTGCTGGAAAAAAGGGTGGGTGACTCGGTAATTGAGGTTGCAAAAAAAGAATTTCAGAGCAGTGTAGATGTTGAGCAGCTTACCAATTTGAAACTTGATTTGGATTACATGACAAACGATGAACCAACGCACATGTATATTTCGTTTTCGCCCAGTTTTGATGGCGGTACCTTTAAAGGTGCGGTTGGCAGTAAACTAACTATTGACGACGTGGAAATATTATATGAATAAATATCTGCTTGTTTTAATTTTTTCTGTCACCTTCACCAGCATAATTGCACAAGAAAGCAAATGGGAATTTGCACCATTGCTGGGAATCGATATGGGCGGTGTAATACCGTTGCCTCTTTCCGAAATCCCCGACGATGCCAATGGAACACCTAAATTGAAACCCGCATTGGGAATAGCTTTTCAACACAATTTTAATGAACACTGGAGCCTTGGCACCGAGTTAAGTTATCATACCTTATCCATTGATGCTTCTGTAAATGTGGTAAGCCAGGCTTTTTGGTCCGATGACCGATCGTATGCCACCTATTTTTCAGGCGAAGCTTATTCCTCAACTGAATTGCAAATTATTGAAATTCCGCTAACGGCTTATTACCATTTTAACGAACGGTGGTCGCTGGTTTTTGGAGCCTATTATTCGATTGTTTTGGATGGGGTGCTGGAAACAGAAGGAAGAAATGGCTGGATTTCGGCTGATAAAAACGATACTGACAATGCACCTTTGCCGGGAACTCAAAATACCACATTCAATTTTAACGATGAGTTGGATAATTACGATGTAGGAGTATTGTTGGGCTACCAGTGGAAAGTTAGCGAACGGGTGAATCTTTGGGGGCGATTTAACGTGGGGATTAAAAGTATTTTTATTCCCGATTTTAATAACATCGACTACGAAATGTATCAGTTTCGGTTTAGCACTGGCGTTTCGTTTATGATATGGGAACGTGCTTAAAATGGCTTTCTTTTGTGCTCAGGCTTAATACCTCTTTATAACTCAAACGGTTGATTATAATTCCATTATTTGGATATGCAACAATCAAGTGAACGATTGGTTAAGTGTCATGCTGCTTTGCTTTTCCTGTAATTTAAAATTGTTAATCCTGACAAAATTAAACATCCCCACATTCTCAAATCCACGACTAAAAATAAATTTGTCTGGAATGCCCTTTTAACGTGCAAAAATGCTATAAAATGCACTGCTTTGCGATTTCTGCCTTTTCGTATCTTGTTGATAATAAAATATAATTCACTTTAATACAGGTCATTTTCAGTAATAATCTCTCTCAGTCTCCATTGAGCAGAAATCTTAGAAACGAAATTAAGGCCAAAAAAAAGGTATACTTTTATGACAATGGTATACGAAACGCGGTAATTGGTCAATTACAAGCACTATCCATAAGACAGGATGTGGGTATTTTGTGGGAGAACTTCCTGGTGAGCGAAAGAGTAAAACAAATAAGTCAGAATAAAGATTTGCGTCAGTATTATTTTTGGCGAACAGCTCAGCAGCAGGAAGTAGATTATGTTGAAGAAGTTAATGGGGCATTCTTTGGCTATGAATTCAAGTGGAATGAACGAAAGAAGATTAAATTCCCCAAGACTTTTACAAATAGCTACAATTCAATAAACCATGGAATCAACAGAGCTAATTTTAGAGATTTTGTTTTTTTAGAGAAGTGAATATTCTTATTTTGATTAAGGATTCCATCTCATTTAAAAGATGGAATCCTTTCAAAACACATAGCCTGGATGCGCTTAGTTCA
>JBFEWU010000377.1:0-4625 GCA_041546215.1 Draconibacterium sp.
CCAAATCTTATCTGGTCAATGATTTGCCGATAAAATGGAACACCGGCTTTTGGATCTAATTTGAAATTTATCATTTTGAATTATTATTATATAACTATAATGTAATACTACAATAGTACAATAATATTTTTATATGGCAGCTATGTAAACAAATGTTTTAGAGCAGATTAAGAAAGGCAATTGATTCTCCCATCCTACCCGGAGCCTGTTTAGCGCAGGGCCCAAACAAGGCTGTTTTCAAAAAGCCTGTGATAGGAACAGTTGGAGAAAGTTCAAAAAGCAGTGTTGTTTTTATCCTGTTTTAAACGCGTAAAATAGTCTTTGGAAGCCCGTATAACATGTGGCGAAAGCATGATCGTTGCAATAACCGTTGGAAACGCCATGAGTGCAAAAGCAATATCGATGAATCCAATTATTACCCTAAGGTTGGAAACAGCTCCAATAACTATGACCAATACAAAGAGGTAATTATAAGCATTCTGGTATTTGGTTCCGGCTACAAATCCAAGGCATTTTACCCCATAATAGGGAAAAGCAAACATGGTCGACATGGAGAAAAAAATAACACAGGTTGCCAGGATGTATTTACCATACACAGGTATGGCAGAATCGAAAGCTTGTGCAGTTAGTGTAATTCCATCGGCATTACTGCTTACCCAGGTATTGGTAATTATAATTGCCAGGGCAGTCATAGTGCAAACAATGATGGTATCGATAATTGGTCCCAGCATAGCCACCAAACCTTCGCGAATGGGTTCATTGGTTTTGGCTGCTCCGTGTGCCATCGGGGCTGTTCCCAAACCTGCTTCATTTGAAAAAGCTGCCCGGCGCACCCCGGTAATAATAATTGCGCCCAATGAACCTCCTAAAACAGCATCGCCGGTAAAGGCATCGTGAAAAATGGTTTGAAATGCCGGAATTATTTGTGTCGCGTTGGAAAAGATAATATACAAAACCGTTGCCGTGTAAATCACAATCATGGTTGGTACCAGTCGTCCGGTTACCTTACCAATTCTTTTGATGCCGCCAATGACAACCAGACCCACCAGTATTGAGATTGCGATGCCCGTGATGATGTCGGTTTGAAACGATGCCTGGATATTATTGGGAATCAAAATTACATCGCGAATCATTTGGGTAAGCTGGTTGGCCTGGAAAAGAGGGGATACTCCAATCATCGCCATTAACGCAAAGAAAACAGCCAGGGGTTTCCAGTGTTTTCCCAATCCTTCAGTTATAAAATACATGGGGCCGCCCTGGATTTCACCTGCATCGTCTTTCCCGCGAAACATAACCGCCAGCGAACAGGTAAAGAACTTGGTGCTGATACCCAATAAGGCTGAAATCCACATCCAAAAAATGGCCCCCGGACCGCCCATAGTTATGGCAACGGCTACTCCGCTCACATTTCCCATTCCAACGGTTCCGGCAAGTGCGGTGGAGAGGGCCTGGTAATGCCGGAGTTGTCCTTGTTCATTGGGATCGTCATATTTCCCGGTAAGAATTTGTAAGGCATGCCCAATGTAGCGCAGCGGTGCCAAACGTGAATAGAGCAAAAAATAAAAACCTCCTCCGAGCAAGAGTATTAATATGGGAGCTCCCCAGATTCCATCGGAAATTTTAATGATAAGTTCTCCAAGTGTTTCAAACATTCTCCTAAGAAAACAGAAATGGATTTAATATGCAACATTACTTTAATTGTACCTTTACAAAAACCGGAAGATGGTCCGAAGGCATTCGTTTTTCGGAGTTATCGCTTAAGGCCGCATATTTCAATACTTTAATTTCTCCCTTCACAAAAATATAATCGATTCTGTTTTCCAGCTGGGCATCCAGTTTAAAACCGTTGAAAGTTCCAATCGGTCCGTAAGGTTTTTCTTCCGAAATATCCCGGCTGTCGCTCATGTATTTTCTGAGCAGAGATATGGGCTCTGACTCCGGCGTTAAATTAAAATCGCCGGTTAATATTACGGGTAAATCATTGTTTTTTGTCAATTCACTTATCTTTTCCTGAATCAGGATGGCCGAATTTTTACGGGCTTCTTTTCCCCGATGATCGAAGTGTGTGTTTAGCACGAAAAACTGTTTCCCGGTAACTTTACTCTGAAATTTTCCCCATGTACAAATACGTGTGCAGGCAGCATCCCAACCCAGCCCGGGTTTATCGCAGTTTTCCGAAAGCCAGAAATGTCCGTTTTCGACTAAAATAAATTTGCTGGTATTGAAGAATATGGGCGAGTATTCACCGGCTTGTTTGCCGTCGTCGCGGCCAACACCAAACCATTTAAAACCGGGCAGGCCTTTTTTAAGGTCTACAATCTGTTCATGCAAAGCTTCCTGCAGTCCAAATATATCGGGTTCATGGAAATTTAGCAATCCGCTTACCATATCAATCCTGTTTGGCCAGGCATTTATGCCGTCGCCTGGATTGTTGTACCTGATATTGTATGATAGAATATTCATTTGTTGTGCAAAAATTCCCAATGGTAGTACCATTACCAGTAACAAAGTTAGTTTCTTCATTCTGAACAAAGTTTATGGATGTGTGAATATGTTATTTCCTGTGTATCTTTTAGAAGCGTGTGTTTTGGTTCGCCAATGCCTTTTATTACATAATCGTAGCAGAATTCAATTATTTCATCGAAATAGGTTTCCAATGGTTTATTTGCCATTTCATGCTTGCCACCACAGGTGGTGTGTAACCAGTAGGGAACTTCTAATTTATGAAGTTTTTCTGCCAGGGTTTGGGCACCATGCAGCATGAGATATCCGGCTTTATCCTTTGTACAATAATGGTGGGGAGCCGATGCGTAAGGTACAATGGGATCGTCGGTGCCATGAAAAAACATGGATGGTACGGCCGATTCATTGTAAAGTGAAGTGGTGTCGGGAATGGCACCTGCCATGGAAATTACTCCTGCAAATGACACCGGTCCTGAATCCAGCCCATAACAATAGGGGGGCTGGTAGGCAGTATTTAAAACCGATTCGGCACCGGCACTGCTTCCGGCAAGAATTATTTTTTGCGGATTAATTGCAAATTGATGACGATTCTCAATCAGGAAGAATGTGGCATCCTGAATGTCTTCAACTGCAGCATAAAAGGTGTTGAGTTTTTCATTTGCCGGACAATCACAACCAAATCCACCGGGTTTCCCTTTTCTGGTAAGGCGATAGGAAATGGATGCCACTACATAGCCATAATTTGCCATTCGGGTACAGAATTCTTTTATGCTTTCCCTGTCGCGCTGTCCTTCCTTGAATCCGCCGCCATGAACATAAATCAGGGTTGCCCGCTCTGTCTCTGCATCGGCCTGCGGAAGGTAAATGTCCAAATCAAGGTTTTCGCCGTCTTTGGTGGCGTAGGTGAGTGTTTCCACAGACACTTCATCAAATAAGGCCTCGCCATATCTGTCCTGGGCAGCACAAACGACTGAAAAAGATAGTGCCAGCGTAATTTGTATAAATTTCAGCATTTATTATCTGGTTTTTGGTTTAAATCCGCAATTTATAGCTTTTGCTTTGTCAAATTAGAACAAAGAACAATGAACAAAGAACAAAGAGTAAAGAAGCAGTGTTCAGTGTTCAGTATCCCAGTTGTCGATTCTTATTTCAAGGATAACTTGACAACCTGACAAGGCGAACGCAGTGAGTGGACAACCTCTTCTTTGGTTGTCTCCGGTCTTCGTTCTTCCTTTGAACTTTGAACTTTCAGCTTTCAGCCTCTCCGGTCTCCGGTCTTCGGACTTCCTTCGAGCTTTCAGCTTTGAGCTTCTTCGGTCTCCGGTCTCCGGTCTTTCTTTCTATTCTTAAACCAATGTATTTCCAATACATAATGGTTTACGATTTTTTTGTGAATATAAAGATAAACGGAAAGTAAGCAAAGAAGTTGAGTGGTAATAAAGAAAAAATGGAGCTCAAACCCATAAGCTCCATTTAGATTTTGTTGAGATGATTAAATCTCCCTAATTTTTTATCTTCCTGATTTCAATACCATTTAAGCAAAGTCTGAACCAAAAGTGTTAAGTAGTTTATTTACAGTCATATAGGCAATATGAAAAAATGTTTGCCTAAGTCAATATGGGACAAATGGCTCAATTTGGGACTAGAATAGCAATCCGGGTTGTTTTGAATGGGTTAATTCGTGATGGAGCAGCCAGCGTTTTCGTTCCAGACCTCCTGCATAACCTGTGAGCTTTCCATTGCTGCCAATAATCCGGTGACAGGGAATAATTATGGGTATTGAATTTTTCCCGTTTGCCAGGCCAACTGCACGTGTGTTTTTTTCGGAGCCGGTTTTAATGGCAATGTCAAGATAGGAACTCGTTTGTCCAAATTCAATCCGGGCCACATAAGCCCAAACTTTGTGCTGAAAATCCGTTCCTTCAGGTGATAAGTGTAGATTGAATTTTTGTCGGTTTCCTTCAAAATATTCTTTTAACTGAAGCGCCGTTTCAGTTAAGATATTGGGAAGTTCTGCACTGGATTCACCTTTTTTATCCACAAAAGAAAGGGCATACAAGGCCTGTTTGTTCGATTTTAGTTCGAGGCAGCCAATTGGTGTTTCAATGTATTTTATATAAAATTTCTTTTCCATATTCCAAAAGTCCGATACCCTAAAGATA
>JBFEWU010000045.1:0-19062 GCA_041546215.1 Draconibacterium sp.
ATATATTCACTTTTTTTGATAATTATCGATGAAACTATTGTCGAAAATTCTAACAATAAATTCCACCAAAAGTTGATTGATTCTTATAGTTATTTATTTGATAAAATGTGAATATATAGATTCTTACATGTATTTCAAAACCGAATAACCATAAGCCTATAAATTTAATAAAAATTATGGCATTTTAAAGTTTCAAACGGTTGAAATCAGTTGATTTGATCGGTTTTTTTCAAAACCGGGAAGGAGGGTGTTTTAAAAAGAGCGAATTAAGAAAAATGAAGATGGAAAGTAATCTTATATCTTAACCATACATGAATCGGGGCACCAGCCTTTATTGCCATCAGCCAATTTAATTTCTTTCCAGTTATTCAGGCTGTCGGTGATCTCAACTTTTAGTCCTTCGTACATCAAAAATAAATCGGTTCCTGTTTGTGTCGGCGAACTCTTTACGGTTACACGTGGACAGAATACGATGGCGTGATTTCGCTTTTTGATTTTGCCTTTTTGCTGTGCAGCCAATGAAAATGTGAAGATTGAAAATCCAATGGCCAAAATTCCCGTCCAAAAAGAAATACGTTTAAGGGAAACACTGCGACTGAATAAAAACAGCCCCAGCAAAAGCAGGAAAACCAAAAATGCAGAAATGCTAATGTAAGCCCAGGTATCAGTGGGGTATTTATTCACAATAGAGGTTCTCCATCGCAGGAAAAAGGCTTGTGGTAATTCTTCGATTTTGGTAACCACAAATTGATTTGCAATTTGAAGGTTAAACTCAATATCTTCGTCGTGCGGAGCCAAAATTTTTGCCCTCTCGTAATTTAAAATGGCATTGTTGACATCGCCAGTTTTGTAATACGCATTTCCTAAATTAAAATATAGTTTTGCCGATTCTTCGCCACTGGCAACAATTGATTCGTACACCGAAACAGCTTGTTGGTATTCTTCTGTTGTATAATAGGCGTTGGCTTTTTCCCAGAGTTGGATTTCTTTTTCCTGAGCAACAAGAAAAACAGGGGTGATTAATACTATGAATACAAATATATTTTTCATTTTCATCATCTTTATCGTATGTGGTGCCTGCACCTTTTTTTCAGCGCATCTGAGTGAATGCGTCTTTTTATCTTTGCCTTTTATCACCAGGTAAAACCGGTGTTAATCTTTTCAATACTTTCCGGATTTATTATCTAGTTTTTGGTTTAAAACCCTACAATTTATTGCAGCTACTTAAGTCTGGATAAGAACAAAGAACAAAGAGCAAAGAAGCAGTGTTCAGTGTTCAATTTTGTTGTCGCTGTTCTCATTATTATTTGGTCTTTTCCTTGACAACTTGAAAACCTGGCAACGCGAACGCAGTGAGTGAAGAACGTCTTTATGGTTGTCATTGTTGTCATAGTTGTCGTTGAAATGAGATTGTTAATTCTGTATCCCGCTACTGCCATTTCCGGTCATCGTTTAATTTGTTTTTCAAACCGGCTCATGGTCGATTCCGCTTTTTTATACAAATCATGACGTGCTTCAGAGCCTCCGGAAGGAGCGTAGCGTGCAAATTCACACTGTTCAACTACTTCCTCGAAATCACCGATTATATCTTCTTCAACATTTTGTTCCCGTAGTTTATTTCCTGCCGATTCACGATTTAAATCCGCCACAGGGATTCCAAGTTTATCGCTTAAGTAACCCCAGAACGCTTTTAAAATTGCTTCGTGGAAAGCTTCATTATTGTTCTGTTTCATGAATCCTGCTGCAGCTTTTAAGCGTTTTTTAGCAATACGGTTGGCTTTTTTATTTCGTACCAGTGCAATGTTTGCGTTTTCGCGAGCCTTTTTACGGTAAACAAAATACAATACCATAAAGAGCAGGGCACTTATTGCATAAACCAGGTAGAAAGAAAGACTTCCATAAAAGGTATTTCCTTTGGTTTTTAAACCCGCATTTCCGGTTTTAATGAAGCGGATATCCTGCCCGATTAGTTGTACATCTTCTTTGCGGAGCGAGCTAATCACTGTTGTCGATTGCTCTTCACTGCCCTTTTCAACATGCAGGTGATATTCGGGTGTTGATTTTGTGATGTATTTCCCGGTTGCCGGATTAAAATATGCAAAGTTCACCGACGGAACTGTATAGTCACCTTCAAACCTTGGCTGGAAAAGGTACTCTATGGTTTTAGTCCCTGAAACGCCGTTGTCTGAGGCCTGTACCTTATCTGTCGCCCGTGGATCATATACTTCAAAATCGCTTGGTAATTCCAATTCGGGGTTGCGTAACAAACGTATATTTCCGGTACCACTTACTTTAAGGGTTAAGGTTACCGCATCGTTGGTGGTGACTTTCTCGTTACTGATTTCTGAAGTGATATTGAAGTTACCCACACCGCCCATATAATCGGCTGGTGCGGCAGGCAAATCTTTTACATTAAGCGTTATTGCATCGCTCGAAACACGTGCCTTAACAGTACGGTAATTGTCAAAAAAATCATCGAAAAAACTACGTGCCTTGACCCGCTGTCGTACCAAAAGAGCCATGCTAAAAGGCTCAATTTTTAAAGCCCCGTTTTGCTGTGGGAAAAGAATTGTTTTTTTCAGGATGCCAACCTGGTATATTTTGTCGTTATACACTTCGCGTGTGAAATTTATCGTTTGCGGAATCTCAATGTCCTGTGTATAAAATCCTTCGTAGGTTGGTAAGTCTACCTCGTCAAATCCGGCAACCGGAACATTCGGATTTACATACAGTTTAACGGTTGCTATTATCTGTTCGCCACGGTAAGGATTTCGCTTGCTAAGGGCCACACGAACAAAAAGATTGTCTTTATCCAGGTCGACACTTTGTGTAGATCCTTGCGACTGACCAGCACCCGGCTGTGTTTGTGCCGGTTTTGATTGGGCCTTTACGACCTGTATTTTTAATGCATTCGATTCAAAAACTTTTCCACCAACGTCAATTGAGCCCGGACGAATTTCAAAAGATCCTTCTTTTTTTGCCCTTAGAATATAGGTGTATGAATAACTTACCTCGGTAGTGGTTTTTCCATTTATGGTTCGCATGCTGGTAGACGAACCCTGGCTGGGACCCATCAGGATCTGGAAGTTATCGCTTAATCCCGGAGGCAATTGTAGGTTGTTCGCACGCTGGTTAACCGAAAAACTCAAGCGGAACTGTTGACCCATTTCCACAGCATTGGGTGCCGACATCACAAAGCGGGTTTGTTCGGCCCGGGCAATTAATACCGTGCAAAAAAGAAATATATATGTTATCAGTTTTTTCATTTTCAAAGCCTACAAAATTATAGTTTTTGTTTAATTGCTTCCAATTCTGGCGTATTAATCATTTAACATTCATAATTAATACATTCTATTACCATTCTTTTTCCGACTTCGAACGTTTTGCTTTTGCAGCTTTCTCTTTCTTTACTTTATCCTGTATGTCGCGTTCGTCGTTTTGCAAAGCCTGTAACAACTGCTCGGCATCTTGTTTTGAAATTTTATTTTGCTGTGGCTGTTGGTTTTGCTGCTGGTCTTTATTTTGCTGGTTCTGATTTTTATTCTGGTCCTGGTCCTGCTGATCTTTATTTTGATCTTTATTCTGATCTTGCTGATCCTTATTCTGATCCTGGTTTTGATCTTTGTCCTGATCCTGGTTTTGTTGCTGTTGTTGTTCCTGTTGTTTTTTCAGCATTTGTGCATAGGCCAGGTTGTATTTTGTTTCCAGATCAGATGGATTTTCACGTAAAGCTTTTTTATACGATTCAATACTTTCGTCGAGCTTTTGCTGCATAAGCTGGGTATTTCCCAGATTGTGGTTGGCACGTGCCCGTTCAAGCGGTTCTTCCATTATCTCAGCCAGTTCAGTGAATTTTCCTTCCGCTTCCTCAAAACGTTGCTGTTTGTACATGGCATCTGCAAGGTTGTAATTCCACTTCAAATCATCAGGGCGCTTTTCCAATGCCTTGCGGTATTCCGTTTCCGCGTTACTGTATTTTACTGAGTCAATTTTTGTTGTATCGCGAACGGCCTGCATAAATAATTTATTTCCGTTACGAATAAATTTCCTTTCGTTTTGCCCGAATGCAAGAATGGAAAGTACGATAAATAATGATATCAATATGGTTTTCTTCATCTCTGATTTCTTCATGCTTTTATCCAAATAACTTAATGTTCTTCAAATACCTGTTTTTACGCTCCAGAATCACAAATTCCAAGAACAATAAAAACAATCCTGCGGCAAAGAACCACTGGAACTGGTCATCATACTCTGAGAAAGTTTTGGACTCCATTTCCTCTTTCTCCATTTTATTTATTTCATCGAAGAGTGCATTTAATCCAACCTGAGCATTGTTTGCCCTCACATAAATTCCTTCACCGGCAGCTGAAATTTGCTCCAGCATTTGTTCGTTCAGTTTGGTGACAACTACATTACCATCGCGGTCTTTTAAATAATCGGTTTGACCACCACGCAGTACCGGAATCGGAGATCCGGAGGGGAGTCCCATCCCAATAGTATGAACAATTATGCCTGCATCAACCGCTCCTTGTGCCGATGAAATAGCATCATCCTCGTGGTTTTCACCATCGGTAATAATAACAATGGCTTTGTTTGCCTCACCGTTTGGTGTAAACGAACGTCGTGCCAAATCTATTGCCGCGCCAATTGCAGTTCCCTGCTTGGGTACAATTTGCGTGTTCACCGAGTTCAGGAATAACTTTGCCGAATTGTAATCGCTGGTAATGGGCAACTGTGTGTATGCATCACCGGCAAAAACAATCAAGCCTATTTTATCATCTTTCAGGCGGTCGACCAATCTCGAGATGGCTCTTTTTGCCCTTTCCAGGCGGTTGGGCTGGATGTCCTCAGCCATCATACTGTTCGAAACGTCGAGTGCAATAATGAGTTCAACACCTTCACGTTTAACTGTTTTTAGTTTCGATCCAAATTGCGGACGTGCAATTCCGGCAATAAATAGTGCCAGTGCCAGCATAACGATCAGAAACTTCACTGCGGGCCGGTTTTTTGAACTATAAGGCATTAGTTCGTTAAGTATCTCTGGCTGCCCGAACTTTTTTAATGCGCGACGACGTGCAATGCGTGACCAAATAAAAAAAAGCGTCAGCAGTGGAATAATTAACAATCCCCATAAATATTCGATATTTCCAAATCTAAAAATTTCCATTCTTCATTACTATTATGGGATACTTCTGAATACAGTGACCCGTAAGAAAAGGCTTACAATTAAAAACAAGGCTCCCAGCAAGGCAAAGGGTAAAAATTCTTCCGATTTTCGGCTAAACTCCTTCACTTCAATTCTCGACTTTTCAAGGGCATCAATTTCTTTATAAATTTCTTCCAATTTGTTGTTACTGGTTGCACGGAAATATTTCCCATCGGTCAACGACGAAATTTCCTGCAGTGTTTCTTCGTCAATTTTCACCGGCATATCGCGCAACTGAATTCGACCAAACTGATCCTGAACGGGATAAGGAGCAGTTCCAATACTTCCCACCCCAACCGTGTATACGCGAATACCAAAGGTTTTTGCAATCTCGGCAGCGGTAACCGGTGCAACTTCACCCCGGTTGTTTTCGCCATCGGTCAGCAAGATTACCACACGACTGATGGCCTCGCTGTCTTTTAATCGTGCCACCGAAGTTGCCAATCCGTTTCCAATGGCCGTTCCATCTTCAATAATTCCACTTTTTATGTCTTTAAAGAGGTTCAGTAAAACTGCGCGATCGGTGGTTAGCGGGCACTGGGTAAATGCCTCACCGGCAAAAACCACAAGTCCCATACGGTCGTACTCTCTACCGGAAATAAATTCCATGGCGACATTTTTAGCGGCCTCCAAACGGTCGGGCTGAAAATCCTGAGCCAGCATAGAAATGGAAATATCCAATGCTATAATGATATCAATTCCTTCGGTTGTAACGTTTTCCCAGTTTCGCGACGATTGAGGACGTGCCAGAACCACCACGAAGAAGCCTATGGAAATAAGCAGGCAAACAAATACCAGGTGGCGTAAATAATGGCGTATGGTTTTAGGCGCTTTGAATACCGAAGCAGTTGATGATACCAGGATGCTGGCGGTATTTCTCTTTTGCCTGAAGATATACCACCCCAGCATGGGCACAAGCACCCACAAAATGTGGAAAAATTCAGGGTTCTTAAATATCAATCCTTCAAACATCCTCTACTATTTTATGGTAACTTCTTCAACATCATCCTCCTCATCTTTTTTCTCATCTTCCGGCTTTTTCTCCACTTCAATTTTTGTGTCGTTCACAAAAAAGTAAGCGTTTACCAACGACAGGTTATCATCGTCGGGCAGGGGCTGGTATTTCGCAAATTTTACCAGGTCGGCCAGTTTCAAAATCTGGCTTAGGTTGGCAAAGTTCTTTTCATCGAGCAATCCTTTCTGAATTCGGAAATTTTCAATGGTTTCATCGGAAGTTTGCTCCATTGCCCGAATTTTAAAACGATCTTCAATATAGGTTCTGAGCGCGTCGGTAACTTCACTGTAATACTGTTTGGTTTTGCCTTTCTGCCATACCTTTTCAGCCTTAATTCTATCCAATTCTCGAATGGCAATAATGTGTGCCGGTTCTTTTGGTTTCTCTGGCCGTGCAAAAATTGGCAGGTTATTTTTTTTCCGCTTAATTGAATAAAGCAGGAAGAAAATAATGGCACCAATTAAGATCACTCCCAGTATATAAGGCGTTACTTCTTTTAAGGTAAGTGGTGCCCCATAGGGCATTTTTATGTCTGTGGGACCTTTTGTAGTGTCAATCTGCATTGAATATACGTGAAGGCTAACCCCGTTACTGGGTATGGAATCAACGTTTCCATCCATATCGACGGTAAACCAGTACGGGGGAATGCGGTAACTTCCACTGTCGAAACAAGTAATGGTATACGACCGAATTTGTTTCATGAATTTCTCATCGTCCAGATCGAACGTATCGATATCAGTACGGCTGATTACCTCAACTAAATCCACAATGGTATCGGGTACCACAGGAAAACGTACATCAACAGATTTTGGGTGGTCGATTTCGAGAAATAATTTAACCTGGTCGCCAATTAGAATTTGTGCCGAATCGAGGCTGGCTGTGGCTTTAATCTGCTGCGCCTTGGTCGTTCCGCTAATAAGAAGCGCGGAAAGTAGAATCAAAAGCCGTACTCCGCCAAGAATACTCCTTCCACATCGCCAGGAATGACAGTCAGAGTGAGCAGAGACGTATTGTGATGTACTTTTATATTTTGTTTTTAATCTCAATTGCATCTTATCTATTTTAATGCCCGTTTTTTAAATAAGGTCATTAGCGATTTAACGTAGTCTTCACCCGTGTTGATGGATACATAATCGACACCACATTTTTTAAACATTACATCCAGTTTTTGGGAGTGTTTAATCCACCAGTCGGCATAAAGTTTACGTGTTTTTCTCGAGCTGCTGTCTACCCACACATAGTTACCCTTTTCGGCATCTTTCAACTTAATCATACCAATCCCCGGAAGTTTGGTTTCACGTTCGTCATAAATTTTGAGAGCCACCATGTCGTGTTTGTTATTGGCAATGGAAAGTGCCATTTCCAGCTCCTCGTTATTATCCATGAAATCGGATATTAAAAAAGCGGTACAACGTTTTTTTATGGCGTTTGTTAAATAGCGAACCGCTTCGGTAATATCTGTTCCGTTGCTTTCCGGATGAAAATCGATTAGCTCTCGTATGATGCGGAGTATATGACTTTTCCCTTTCTTGGGAGGAATAAACTTTTCGATCTTGTCGGAAAAGAAAATTACCCCAATTTTATCGTTGTTTTGAATGGCTGAAAAAGAAAGTACTGCCGATAGTTCGGTTATAATGTTCTTTTTCAGTTTTTCCAATGATCCGAACTCACGCGAAGCACTGACATCAATCAGTAACATGACGGTAAGCTCTCGTTCCTCTTCAAATATTTTAACGTACGGAGTACTGTAACGGGCGGTAACATTCCAGTCGATGTTACGAATGTCATCGCCAAACTGGTATTCGCGCACTTCAGAAAAAGCCATACCACGACCTTTGAAAGCACTGTGGTATTCGCCGGCAAAAATATTCCGCGAAAGCCCACGTGTTTTGATCTCAATCTTCCGGACTTTTTTTAATAAATCAGTTGTCTCCATTTTAGAATTTCAGGAATTAGGTGTCGTGAATCAAGACCCAATAAACCGGTCAAATAATCTGCACGAATTCAATCCTTAATTAAGGTACCTCAACAGTATTTAAAATGTCGGTAATAATTTCTTCTGAAGTAATATTGTTCGCTTCGGCTTCGTAGCTTAAGCCAATCCGATGGCGAAGTACATCGGGGCACACTGCGCGCACATCTTCCGGAATTACATATCCGCGACGTTTGATAAATGCAAATGCCTTTGCCGCTTGTGCCAGGCTAATTCCTGCCCTTGGTGATGCACCGTAAGCAATCATTTCGGCATATTTACCCAGGTTATAATCGTTGGGCTCTCGCGTTGCAAAAACAATGTCAACAATGTATTTCTGGATTTTTTCGTCCATATAAACATCTTTTACGACATTTCGGGCCCGAATAATATCTTCTGGTTTCAGAATTGTATTTGTTTGTGGAAACTCGGCCAGCAAATTCTGATTAATAATCTGTCGCTCTTCCTCTTTTTTCGGATAATTAATAACCACTTTCAGCATAAAACGGTCGACTTGTGCTTCAGGAAGCGGATAAGTTCCTTCTTGCTCGATTGGATTTTGTGTTGCCATTACCAGGAATGGTTCATCAAGTTTAAAGGTGCTGTCGCTGATTGTGATCTGGCGTTCCTGCATGGCTTCCAATAGGGCCGACTGTACTTTTGCCGGAGCACGGTTGATCTCATCGGCCAATATAAAGTTGGCAAAAATGGGCCCTTTCTTAATGCTGAACTCTTCTTTTTTCTGACTGTAAATCATAGTTCCCAAAAGGTCGGCAGGAAGCAAGTCGGGTGTGAACTGAATTCGTGCAAATTTGGCACTTATGGTTCTCGATAGTGAATTGATTGCCAGAGTTTTTGCCAAACCTGGTACACCTTCCAGCAGGATGTGTCCATTTGATAGCAAGCCAATTAAAAGGCTTTCCACCAAATGTTTTTGTCCAACAATAACTTTGTTCATTTCCATGGTAATCATGTCAACAAACGAACTTTCATTCTGAATTCTTTCGTTCAATTCTTTAATGTCAATTGCCTGGTTCATATTGTTTTTTAAATTTTTATGCGTTTAACTTTTTATGGCGAGAATCATTTCTGATAAAAAAAAATGGGCTGGAAGCCGGAAGCCAGAAGACCGAAATTAGAATTCATTCTCTGTATCCGAATATTTAAATTTCCTGCTGATTTTTAATTTCCAGAATGAAATCTCAATACTCATATCCAAAAATCTACTCGTCTAAAATTCGATTGCACGAAAATAAGCGATTGCAAATATAAAAAGCCTTTATAATTGTTAAAAAATTTTAAGGATTTTATTGGCTGTTACATACGATTACTTAATTCCCCGAACCAGTTAAGGCCTAAATATAAAAAAATATGCTGCTGTCATGAATAAAAGACAGCAGCACAGCACAGATCTTTACGCAATTTTAATCTCTCTTTCGGGTTGTGGTTTAAGCTCTTCACGTTTTGGCAGCGATATCTGCAGAATTCCATTGTTGTATTTGGCGACTATTTTTTCGCCAATCACGGTGTTTTCTGCCACGGTAAATGAACGTTGAAACGATTGATAGCTAAATTCTTTCCGGGTATAATTTTCTTGTTTTTGTTCATTCTCATTTTTCTTTTCCGAAGAAATGGTTAAAACATTGTTTTTAAAATTCACCTTGAAATCTTTTTTGTCCATACCCGGAGCTGCAACTTCAATAACAAACTCGTCGTTGTTTTCTTTTACGTTTACTGCCGGCAGCGAAGTGTTGGTACTCGAATAATTTGAGTGTTCCCAATCCATCAATTCATTGTTGAAAAACCTTTCTAAGAATGATGGAAAATAGTTTTCATTTCTTTTTGCTAGTTTCATGACTTTTTCCTCCAAAACTTTAAGTTAAACATCAATAAATACTTGTCGATTTCAAATAATCAAATGAAATGCCAATGTTGATTTTGTGACAAACCGTATGTGTTTAAATGACTGAATGACAGGGTGAATGGGGAGTTTTTTAAAAGAGCACTGAGAGACAGAAAAATACGAGACTGTCAAAATTTCCTGAAACTGAATATTCATTTCTTTTTTTACTTTTGAATTTAAATCGAAAATTCATGCATCGTTATTTCTTACAACTTAGCTATAAAGGGACCAACTACCATGGCTGGCAAATTCAACCCAATGCCATTTCGGTTCAGGAGGTAATGGAAGATGCTTTATCTAAAATACTGCGTGAGAAAATAGCGGTTGTCGGAGCGGGCAGGACAGATACCGGCGTTCATGCATCGTTTTTTATTCTGCATTTTGATGTCGCAAAATCAATTCCCGAAAACCTGGATGTGGTTTATAAACTAAATAGTTTTTTGCCACACGATATAGCTGTACAGAAAATATGGAAAGTGAGCAAGGAGCTTCATGCACGCTTTAGTGCCACTTCGCGTACTTATCATTATTGCATTAGCAGGGTAAAAAATCCTTTTGAAACCGGTATTAGCTTTAAATATCTTAAACCGCTGAACATTGAAAAAATGAATGAGGCTGCTAAAATTCTTTTGAAATATGAAGATTTTACAAGCTTCAGTCGCTTACATACGGATGTAAAAACCAATAATTGCAAAATCATGCTGGCCCAATGGATGGAAAAGGAGCAACAGCTTGTTTTTGTGATAAAGGCCGACCGCTTTTTGCGCAATATGGTACGGGCAGTTGTGGGTACCTTGCTCGAAGTTGGAAAAGGGAAACTAAGCATCGGAGAATTCCGGGATATTATTGAAAAAAAGGACCGTGGTGCAGCCGGTGCCTCAGCTCCGGCCGAAGGTTTGTTTTTGGTTGGAATCGAATATCCCGGTGAAAGTGATTGGATATTATAAACTTTCTTACCTTTGCAAACGTTGGTTGCGAATATTCGCTTAGAGGGAATCCGGTGAAAATCCGGGACTGTGCCCGCAGCTGTAAATCCGGTATTTGGTTATTTCTTACGCCACTGTTTAGAAAATACAACGGGAAGGCAATAACCGGAGGATGAGTCAGAAGACCTGCCAGCAAATTTATTATGAACGAACTTCGGGAATAAAGTTTCGGGAATTAATTGATTGATTTCTGCATTTTCCCATTAAAACAAAGGTAATGAATTGGATAAAAGTCAAATTAGTGCTGGCTTTTCTGCTCTTAGGTATGTTGGCAACTTCCCAGCAGCTTAAACGTGTAATCTCGCTTACACCTTCAATAACAGAAAATATTTATTTGCTCGGTGCGCAGGACAAATTGGTGGGTTGTACCAGTTATTGCATACAGGCAGTTGAGGAGGGTATTGAAAAAGTTGGTTCGGCTGTTGACGTAAACGTGGAAAAAATTCTGTCACTTCAGCCTGATTTAGTATTAACTATGAATCTGACAAAACCGCAAGATATTGCTACCATTCGGAAATTGGGCATTAGAGTAGAAGTCATAAAAACTCCGAAAAACTTTGAAGAGATATGTATGCAGACCATGAAGATTGGAGAACTGCTTGGGAATTCAAGCGAAGCAACCAGGATCATTGAATCAGCAAAATTGAAGGTTGAAAATATCAGGCAGAAATCCCAAAAGCTGGAATCCTCAAAAATATTCTTTCAAATAGGCGCCAATCCTATTTTCACTGTTCTGCAAAATACATATATGGATGATTTTATTCTCTATTGTAATGGACAAAATATTGCAAACGGAATGAGCAAGGGAACCATTACCCGCGAAAGTGTTCTGGTAAAAGATCCGGATGTGATCATCATTTCAGAAATGGGTGGTTTTGGTGCAGAAGAACAAAAAATCTGGAAAGGCTACAAGGGTATGTCGGCGGTGCAGCACAACAAAGTTTTTCTGATTTCTTCGGAGACTTCGTGTAGCCCTACTCCCTTGAATTTTGTGCGTGCACTGGAAGCTGTATACAAATTTGTTAGTCAATAAACAGTATGTCGACAGGATTAGTTCACATATACACCGGCGAGGGTAAAGGCAAAACCACGGCTTCAATTGGTTTGGCAGTACGGGCATTGGGGCACGGATTTCGCGTGGTGTACGCATCGTTTTTTAAAAAGCCCGACTCGTACGGTTACAACGAAATAAACGTTTTGAAAAGCCAGGGATCAACGGTTTTTACCTTTTCGGAAGGGATGCCAATGGCTAATCCGCAAATTTCACCGAAGGAATATCATGCGTCTACACAGCAAGGATTAAGCGAGTTGCAAAAGTTTATTGTTGAAAATAACACGCAATTGCTGGTTCTCGACGAGATTTTGATTGCCATTAAATATGGCTATATTTCGGAAGAGGAATTATTGCATTTTATTGAAAGTAAACCCGTTGAAACCGAATTGGTTTTAACGGGCCGGGGGGCAACAACAAGGATTAAAAATAGAGCCGATTATGTTACGGTTTTAGAAAAGGAAAAACATCCCTTCGAGATGGGTGTGAATGCACGCGAAGGAATCGAATATTAAAGGGGATCGAATGCAGTAATTTCCAGGCAGTTGAAATGATGAACGCAATTAAAGAAAGTAAAAGTGAGTAGTAAGTACATAAAGTGGATTTTATTTCTAACAGCTTTGATTATGCTTCTGGCACTTTCAATAGTCCTGTCACTTTCATCGGGCGAAGTAAAAGTCTCGCTGTCACAACTTCCTCAGATATTATCAGATAAAAGCAGCATTGAATATATGGTGCTGACAAAAATTCGTATACCGCGCTTATTGTTAGCCATTGGTGTTGGTGGCGCATTGAGTTTGTCGGGAGCCATTTTGCAGGGGATTTACCGAAATCCCCTGGTTGAGCCCTATACATTGGGAATCTCGGGGGGAGCTGCTTTGGGGGTCGCCATTGCCATTGTTTTCGGACTTCATACAATTAGTTCCTTGTCCTTGCCGGTATTTGGTTTTATCGGTGCCTTGCTTACCCTTTTCCTTGTTTATTTTTTGAGCATTAAAAGAGGAGGTTTGAGTATCAACAGCATGTTGCTGATCGGTGTGATGGTTAGCTTTGTGTCGTCGTCGGCCATGATGTTTTTAATGTCGATTACCACAACCGACAATCTGCAAAGTATTGTTTTCTGGGTGATGGGTTCGCTTGACGAATCGGATAACTTCCTCATTAATATTGCCCTTTATTCTTCGCTGGCAGGTTTAGTACTGACATACTTTTTTGCACAGCCATTAAATGCTTTACGCTTGGGGGAAGTAAAGGCAAAACATCTTGGAATCAATACAAATGTTACCATTAAGCTACTGTTTTTTGTGGCTTCCTTACTAACCGGGATTGCGGTTGCGGTGGCCGGTGTAATCGGTTTTGTAGGCTTGGTAATTCCACACCTTGTTCGTTTGATAATCGGAAACGATTACCGTGTATTAATAGCTGGCTCGTTTTTGGGAGGCTCTGTTTTCCTTATTCTTTGTGATACCATCGCACGTACCATAATCTCGCCCAACGAATTGCCAATCGGAGTAATTACCGGTTTTGCAGGAGGTTTAGTGTTTATTGTTGTTTTAAGCCGTTCAAAATCTCATTTTAAATTGAATTAGAAGAAGATTTGAGTATGAAATACCGGGGAATAAAGAAATGGCAAGAAACGGATAGCACAGGATTGAAGGCTTGTGGAAAGATTGGCCATAACACAAATCGCATCATTTAAAAGTCTGAAAATTGTGGAACAATTTTTTAAAATAAATAATTTTTCGTGTGGCTATCCCGGCAAGTTTGTATTGGAGGGAGTAAGCTTTGAAATCGGCAAAGGAGATTTTGTGGGAATTATAGGTCCGAATGGTTCGGGGAAAACAACCTTGTTTAAAGGGATTTCGGGAGAATTATCAGCCCTGTCGGGGAATTCAGAATTGAATGGCACCAATATTCAGAAAATGAGCCTAAAGGAGAAAGCTCAAAATTTAGCGGTGGTTACTCAAAATATTGAAGTGGGAAGCATGACCGTTGAAGAATATGTCTTAATGGGGCGAATTCCATATCGGAACCAGTTCCAGTTTTTCGAAACAAAAGATGATCTGGCCATTGCCGAAAAGTACATGGAACTAACAGGTGTAACTCCTTTGAAACATAAATTAATGAATGCTTTGAGTGGGGGAGAACAGCAGTTGGCGGGTATTGCAAGGGCACTGACACAGGAGCCACAGCTGTTGTTGCTCGATGAACCTACTTCGCACCTGGATATTACACACCAGGTACAAATTCTGAACTTAATAAGACGCCTAAGCCGTGAACTGGGTTTGACGGTTCTGATGATTATTCATGATTTGAACCTCGCCGGTGAATATTGCGATTCGTTAATCATGATGCGCAAGGGGCATTTGCACAAAAAGGGTTTGCCCATGGAGGTGTTAAATTACAAAGACATTGAAACGGTTTATGAAACGGTCGTTATTACCCGCATCAATCCTATTTCAGGAAAACCGGTGGTGTTCCTGGTCTCTGAAGAGCTTATTGCAAAGAGTGAGTAAATCTTCCGGGAGTATTTGGCATTTCGTATTTCGAATTCTGGAAGTCCTTCGCCGATTATAATGGACTGACCGCAGGTTGTATCATTTATATTATAAATTTTTCAAAACCAATAACCTAAAATCCATTACCTGTGATCCCGGTATTTTATTTGCTTTAAGCGTGAGCTGGCCTCTTCCTTTTTCCAAATGAACCGATCCAATATTTACACGCCTAAATTTTTTGACATAGCCTTCGCCACGGGGGTAAACATCGTTTTTATCCAGCAGCGGGGGATCAAATGCTTCGTTGAGTGTGTATTTGAGAACCGAATTACCGAAACTTAGTTCAATGGTAGATCCGATATCCTTCTGGGGACAAGTATAAAAAAGTTCAACTTCGTATTTGCCGGTGCTTACAACTTCGGCATCAAAAGTAATCCTGTCATCTGTGCTTATCCAGTTTAAAAGGTAGGAACAATTTGGCCAGCGGTTGGATCGTTTGATATTCCCATGCCCGATTGCATCTCGTGCCGGAAGTTGTGTCCGTTGCAGACTCGGATGACCAATTGTAAACGGACGCTTTGTTTTTTTATCCAGTTCTGTGGCAACTTCGCTTACCCACTTTTCTTTTGCTCGTACCAAAGTTGTATAAACATCCGGGTACTTTCCCGAAACGTCGGTGTATTGCCCGGGATCAGTTTTCATATCAAACAAATTATTTTGGTTATCAAGTCGGAATTTTTGATTTCGCAGGCTGGTTTTACCTTTCCAGTGGTTGTAGATAATCCTGTCGTTCCAATCTGGTGTTTCCTCCATGATCAGTGGTTTAACACTCCTGCCATCCAGTGGTTTCTCCAATTGTAGTTTTATCCCGGCAAGTTCGGCGAGGGTGGGCAGCAGATCAATTCCACTGGCAATTTCTTTAATTCGTTTGCCGCCTTTAAACGTTCCCGGCCAATTCATGATCAGGGGTGAGCGAACACCTCCTTCATCGGTCGAGCCTTTTTTCCCTTTCATGCCATCGTTCCAACGTACACCGTTTGGGCCATTATCGGAAAGGTAAATGATGATGGTATTGTCAGCCAGGCCAAGTGCGTCTATTTTATTTGTTATTCTTCCCACATTCCAGTCAATGTTTTCGCACATGGCAAGTGCAGCTTTTGTAAAAAGAATATCTTCTTTAAGTTTTTGCCGGTTATGCATTTCCAATTCCTTATGCTGAAATTTAGTCCAGAATTCGTCCGGAACCTGCATTGGAGAATGGGGCGTATTAAAGGGCAGGTATAAGAAAAAAGCTTGGTTTTTGTATTTTTCAATAAACTCCAGCCCGTGATTTGTGAAATCATCAATAATAAATCCTTCACCACTTACGATTTCTCCATTGTGCTCAAGCATGGGATTATAATAATTCCCCCAATGCCCTGAGCAGAAGCCATAATAATCGTCGAATCCACGTGAGTTTGGATGATATGGTGCCTGCATACCATTGTGCCATTTCCCGTACGCAGCAGTTGCATAACCTGCTTTCTTAAAGACTTCGGCCATTGTGGTTTCATCTAAATCGAGGCGTTCGCCACCGGCACTGGTTGACCATACTCCACCCCTAACATGGTATCTTCCGGTGAGTAATTCGGCACGGGTAGGAGAGCACACCGGGCACACATAAAAACGTTCGAAAGTAATACCGGTTTCCGCCAGTTTATCGATGTTGGGAGTTTGTATGTTGGTGTTTCCGTTACAACTCAAATCGCCCCAGCCCTGGTCATCGCTGAGGATTAGAATAATGTTTGGTTGTGTTTTAGTATGTTTGCCGGAACAGGAAGCCAGAAATATAGCAAAAATGAAAAATGCAATTGCGATTCTCATGGTTTAAGTTCATTGATGTTGGAATAAAAATAGCAAAACAAGTTTCATTCAATGAATTTTTGAATGGAATTTTGCTTCTTTTGTTACCAGCCGTAGAATGAGAACATTACAAGGCCAGGTTTACCAAAGTAATTCCGGCACCTCCAAAATCAACATGCTCGTCTTTAAAGCTGCGTACCATGGGCTCTGATCGCAGGTAATCGCGTATGATTTGTCGCAGAATGCCATTCCCTTTTCCATGGAGAATCCGTAGTTGTCCCGATTCAAACATTATGGCTTCATCGATGAACGCTGTAATTTTGGTAATGGCTGCATCTGCTCTTTCTCCGCGGATATCGATTTCAGGTTTGAATTTCAAGCGCTTTTCGGTATAGCTGTCGGTTAAAGTGGTTGATTTTGTATAGCGCTTTTTGTCCAGCTTTTTTGCTTCATTGTTACTCAGTCGTTCAATGTTTTTGCGTGGCATGGTGGTCATTAGCTGCCCAAATGCAACTACTGCGTTTTTTTCATTTATTTCAATCAGGTCCCCAATGGTATCCTGTCCTGTTATGCGTACTTTATCTCCCGGTTTTAGGTCAACCCGGTCTTCCAGTTTTTCTTTCGGAATTGGTTTTTTATGTTCTTCGGGGCGGTGTTTGTTGCGGTTATCTTCGCGGTGGCGAAGTTTTTCCATTTTCTTCAATATCTGTCCATCGTCAGAAGTTGATTTGCGGTCCACCTCATTTTTTAGATTGTTCAGTTTTTCACGTGCTTGTATGGTCTTTTCTTTGTCGGCTTGCACCTTTTTTATTTCCTGAATGGTGTTTTCAATGCGTTTGTTTACTCCCTTCAGCAGGGCATCGGCTTCTTCTTTTGCCTTTTTCAAAATCTCTTTACGCTGCTTTTGAATCTCCTTTAACTCCGATTCATAGCTTTCAGCCGTATTGTCGAGTATCTTTTCCACCTTGCGAATTTTCATTCGTTTCGTTTCCCAGTAGCGTTTATCCCTGTTTATCTGGCGCAGGTTACGATCAAAATCGATGTGATCTTTTCCTACTTTCTCGGTGGCTTTTTCCAGAATGTCTTCAGGCAAACCGATTTTACGTGCAATCTCAAAAGCAAAAGAACTACCTGGTTTCCCAATTTCAAGTTTGAAAAGCGGATTCATGTTTTGTGCATCGTAGAGCATGGCTCCGTTGGCAATTCCATCGGCCGATGAGGCAAAATGTTTTAAGTTGGTGTAGTGCGTGGTTATTACTCCAAAGGTTCTTAACTGGTTTAACTTGTCGAGAATGGATTCGGCAATGGCACCTCCCAGCATGGGTTCGGTCCCGGTTCCGAATTCATCGATAAGTACCAGGGTTTTTTCATCGCAGTTACGCACAAAATGTTTCATGTTCATCAAATGCGAACTGTAAGTGCTAAGATCGTTTTCCATCGATTGTTCATCACCAATATCGATAAAAAGCTGATTGAAAATACCGGTCTTGCTGCCATCGTTTACCGGAATTAGTAATCCACATTGAAGCATATACTGCAACAGACCGGTTGTTTTCAGGCATACCGATTTCCCGCCGGCATTGGGCCCTGAAATGAGCAATATGTGTTTTTCTTCACTTAATTGAATATCGAGCGGAACAATTTTTCGCTTTTCTTTTTGTAGCGTTTTTAACAGTAGCGGATGAATGGCATGGTACCATTCAATTATTGGTTCGTCCCTGAAATCGGGTTTTTGAGCATCGAATTCAACAGCCAATAATGCTTTTGCCCGAATAAAATCAATCTCGCCAAGAAAATCGTAGGAATAAAAAAGATCCTCCAAATACGGGCGGATGTCGTTTGAAAAGTTGGTCAGTATTTTTATGACTTCCCGTCGTTCGGCATATTCCAGTTCCCTTATTTCGTTGTTCATCTCAACAATTTCGTTGGGTTCAACATAGGAAGTTTTTCCACTTGCCGATTCGTCGTATACAATTCCCTTTAGCTTTCTTTTATGTCCTGCTGCAATGGGGATTACAGCCCGTCCGTCGCGAATGGAAACCGCAGCATCTTCTTCGACCAAACCATCTTTTTGAGCCTGTTTTAAAATGGCATGCAATCTTTTAGACATGCTCGATTGCATAGAAAAAATGCTTTTGCGAATCTGAGCCAGTTCGGGCGAAGCATTATCCCTTATTTTCCCGAGTTTATTTATGATCGTATCTATACGGTCATAAATATATGGGAACACCTGAACATGGGTTGTTTTGGCTTTTAATACCGGGAAAAGTTCTTCTTCCTGTTTGTTAAAAAACTGTACAATTGCGCGTACCGACTCCAGGGATCGTTTAAGATCGAACAGTTCGGAAGGCTCCAGGAAACGTCCTTCGATACGGATTTTCTGAAGTGCTTCACGCAAATCGAAAAAATGACTTGCCGGGAAACTATCGAATTCGCGGACAATAATACAAAACTCTTCCACCTCGTGCAATTGCCTGGAAATGGCTTCGTGCAAAGTTTGAAATTGCATTTCCTTAACCCATTCCGTGCCCATTGTGCTGATGCATTTGTTCGTGAGCATTTCGCGAATCCGGTCGAATCCAATTTTTG
>JBFEWU010000502.1:0-3031 GCA_041546215.1 Draconibacterium sp.
CGGAGAGCGTTTAGAAACCTACGTAATTCGTGGCGAGCGTGGTTCGGGTACTATTTGTTTAAATGGTCCTGCTGCGCGAAAAGTGGCGGTTGGTGATGTGGTAATTATTATATCGTATGCCCACATGGATTTTGAGGAAGCCAAAATGCATAAGCCCTGGCTTATCTTCCCCGACATTGAAACAAATTCATTGGTTTAACAGTCTGTAAAATAGGAAAGCATAATAATTGTCCTCGTAGTTTTAATTGCTGCGGGGTTTTTTTATTTTTAGCACTATGAATATAGCAAGCAAAGCAAAAATCTTCAGCGATTTTAAATCTTTCTCCCCCTTGTTGCAGATCTGGAAAGGGAGCAACAATACCATTGTGTTTACCAACGGTTGTTTCGATATCATCCACCACGGACATGTCGACTCGCTGCAAAGGTCGGCGGCCTTGGGTACAAAACTTATTGTTGGGCTGAATTCCGACAAATCGGTAAAAAAACTAAAAGGTGAAAATCGCCCGGTAATGAGCGAACAAAGCCGTGCGGTAATACTGGCCGCCTTCGAATGTGTCGATGCGGTAATCATTTTCGATGAAGAAACACCTGCTGAGATCATTGCTAAAATTATCCCCGATGTATTGGTGAAGGGTGCACAATACGAAATTCATGAAATTGCCGGGCACGACACGGTTTTAAATAACGGGGGAATAGTGGAAACCCTTGATTTGGTGGAAGGAGTTTCAAGCAGTGAACTAATAAATCGGATCAGGAAACTGTAAGATCACACCTGAGCCAATGACAAACAAAGCATAGGCTCCTATTTCTTTTGGAAAATTTAATACTGCATCGTAATCTCTGGCAAAATTATGAATTAGTTGGCTTTTTGCTTCATTAAATCTGCCGGCCTTGAATTAAGTTCAAATTATTTCATATTTAAACGCTACACCTCAATAAAAGTTTAAGTTCACATCCTTATGTCTTTACTGGATAATATTCAACGGATTTTCATTTAAAATTGAGAACCCGACTGAATAACAAAATACAATCTTGAAACGGGTTGAAAAAAATGATATATCTTGTGGCCTGAAATATGTGAGACGAAGAATAAGGATGTCAAAAACCAAAAGCATATATACCTGCCAGAATTGTGGATCCACCTCGCCCAAGTGGTTGGGAAAATGCACCCAGTGCGGAGAATGGAACACTTTTGTAGAAGAGCTGCTTGAAAAGAAACAGAGTACAGGAAAACTTTCGGTGCAGCTTTCAGGTAATCAGCCACTCACCCTTGGGAGTATTGAAACGGTAAAAAACCACCGGATATCTGTGGGTATCGAAGAATTTAATCGCGTATTGGGAGGAGGAATTGTACCGGGATCACTCATCCTTTTAGGCGGGGATCCCGGAATTGGAAAGTCAACGCTGGCTCTTCAGCTGGCCCTGGGCTTACCCGATAGAAAGATCCTGTACATTTCGGGAGAAGAAAGTCTGCAACAGATAAAGTTGCGGGCCGAACGTTTGAGTAATTTAACAAGCTCGTGTCTCTTCCTCAGCGAAACTTCGCTGGAACATATTATCGCGCATACCGAACAAATTAAGCCCGAGTTACTGATTCTGGATTCAATTCAAACTATTTCAACGGAGATCATTGAGTCGTCACCGGGTTCGGTGGGGCAGGTGCGTGAGTGTACTTCCGCAATTCTAAAGTTTGCTAAAAAGAACCATGTGGCCGTAATTCTAATCGGACACATTACAAAAGAAGGCAGCCTGGCCGGGCCCAAAGTATTGGAGCACATGGTTGATACGGTTTTGCAGTTTGAAGGCGACACCAACTATATGTACCGCATTTTACGTTCCAATAAAAACCGCTTTGGCTCAACCAACGAACTTGGTATCTTCGAAATGCGCAGCGACGGATTGCGTGAAATCACCAATCCTTCGGAACAGCTGATATCGAAAGTGAGTCACGATGTAAGCGGTACAGCCATTGCTGCCACAATTGAAGGGGTGCGACCTTTTCTCATTGAAATTCAGGCTTTGGTAAGTTCGGCAGCATACGGTACTCCTCAACGTTCGTCAACCGGATTTGACTTACGCCGGTTAAATATGCTTTTGGCAGTTTTGGAAAAACGCGCAGGTTTCAAACTTATCGCAAAAGATGTGTTTCTGAATATTGCAGGTGGGCTAAAAATAAGCGATCCTGCAACTGATTTGTCTGTTATCTGTTCCATCCTTTCATCAAATATCGACATTGCCATTAACCATAAGATTTGTTTTGCCGGAGAGGTAGGTTTAACCGGCGAAATTCGTGCTGTTGGCCGCATCGAACAGCGGATTGCCGAAGCAGCAAAACTTGGATTTAAGCGCATTTATGTTCCGTCGCTTAACAAAGGCTTCGATGCCTCAAAATTTAAAATTGATATTGTAAAAGTGAGCCGGGTAGAAGAAGTTTTTAAAACTATTTTTGCCCAATAATATTTTTTAACGCTCTTTTTTTGAAAACGGCCCTAACTATTTATAATTTGGTGCCCTGATTGTTATGAAGAACTCATTATTAATATTTTTATTGGCACTTGTTGTTTTTGTGGCTTGCGAAGATCGTGTGGTGCCAAAGCCGGAACAACTGATATCTGAAAAACAGATGATCGAAATGCTTGTTGATTTTCACCTGGCAGAATCCACGTTTCAAAAATTTCGTTATGATACGGCAATGAAGAATAATTCATCAGTAAATTACTATTATTCCGTTTTGGAAAAATATCAGGTTCCCGATTCCGTTTTCGAAAAGTCATTTGTGTATTATGCAAGTGTACCAAAAGAATTCGAGAAGATGTACCGCAAGGTAATGAATAATCTTAGCCAAATTGAGCAAGAGTTTTCAGGTCGAAAAGAGGACCTATTGCAATTCGAGGAAGAGGGTAAGACGCTGAAAAGGTGAGAAAAATAGCCGCCACATATATTTTCCCCTTATCACGACCACCCATAAAAAATGGCATTTTAGTTTGCGAGAACGATGGAGAAATCGTTGAAATTATTGACAGAGGGATCA
>JBFEWU010000581.1:0-1384 GCA_041546215.1 Draconibacterium sp.
GACTACACAGCCTGAAAGCATGGTTGTAGTAGGATCAGGAGCAATAGGCAGTGAATTCGCATATTTCTATAATTCCATCGGAACAAAAGTTACTCTCGTGGAATTCATGCCTACAATTGTGCCTAACGAAGATGAGGATGTGGCCAAACAACTGGAGCGCTCCTTTAAAAAATCGAAAATGAAAGTACTCACAAGTTCTGAAGTGAAAAGCGTGGATACATCAGGGGATAAATGCAAGGTGACCATTAAAACCAAAAAGGGAGAAGAAGTGGTTGAAGCTGACATTGTTCTTTCGGCCGTTGGAATAACTCCCAATACTGATAATATCGGGCTTCAAGAGGCTGGAGTTGAAACCGACAATGGCAGGGTAAAAGTGGACGAATTCTACAAAACAAATGTTGAAGGTGTTTACGCAATCGGAGATATTCTCGCAGGACCGGCACTGGCTCACGTGGCATCTGCAGAAGGAATTGTATGTGTTGAGAAAATTGCCGGGTTAAATCCGGAACCCATTGATTACGGGAATATTCCGGGATGTACCTATACCAATCCCGAAGTATCTTCTGTTGGACTGACCGAAAAACAGGCGAAGGAGAAAGGATACGAAGTTAAAGTGGGTAAATTTCCATATTCAGCCAGTGGGAAAGCCAGTGCGGCAGGGCAAAAAGAGGGCTTTGTGAAACTGGTTTTTGATGCGAAATACGGAGAACTGCTTGGAGCTCATATGATCGGAGGAAATGTGACTGAAATGATCGCAGAACTGGTTGTGGCAAAGAAACTGGAAATAACAGGGCATGAATTGCTAAAAACCATCCATCCTCACCCGACAATGAGTGAGGCGGTCATGGAAGCGGCGGCGGCAGCTTACGATGAAGTGATCCACATATAAGAGATCATACATAACTGGAAAGGATTATCCAATTAAGTTGTTTTATTAAATAACCAGATCAATGAAGAAAATTACACTAATTTGGGCATTTACATTATTTGTATTTGCAGGATTGGCCAATGGTTTACTCACGAATTCAAACCAGAGTGCCCAATTCATAAGGATGATGTCGAGAAATGCATCCCTGGGTATTGATGCGACCTATTTTAATCCTGCCGGATTGACAAAGCTGGAAGACGGCTGGCATTTTTCCTTGAACAGCCAGACAATTATGCAAAGCAGAAGCATTGAGTCTACTTTCCCCTTGTTGAAAGACGACAGCTACGACGGTAATATAACAATTCCTGTTTTTCCTTCCGGATATGCTGTAATAAAAAACGAAAGATTGGCACTATCCTTTGGGATCAACCCCGTTGCCGGTGGTGGAAAACTTGACTTCGAAAGGGGTCTTCCTTCTTTTGAGATTCCATTGAGTAAATTCGCAGCAGGACTCGC
>JBFEWU010000369.1:0-4757 GCA_041546215.1 Draconibacterium sp.
AATCCTCCTATATTCTAATCTTCCAATTCCGGTTGTCTGAAAATCCGTATATCCAAGATTCTTTTCTCAACTCTCATGGTTGGTTGAAATTTATACTTTGCCATATGTTTTAGGAGAGTCTGCCTTTAAAATCCCCGTAATTAAATTCACGCACGATCCTTAGTTCGTCCGATTCTGTCCAAATGGCAATAGCCGGGTGATTTACGCCGTTAAACATCGTTGTTTTTACCATTGTATAGTGGATCATATCCTGAAAAATAATTTTTTCTCCAATTTGCAGCTCTCTGTCAAAATCGTAGGCTTCCATAAAATCACCGGCAAGGCAACTTCCGCCACCTAAACGGTAAAGATACCGACTTTTTTCAGTTGGCTCATGTGCCCCGATTACTTTTGGCCGGTAAGGCATTTCCAGTGTGTCGGGCATGTGGGCTGTGAATGAAACGTCGAGAATGGCCGTTTTTGTACCGCCGTGTTCAACAATATCCTGCACGCTTGAAACCAAAACACCTGTTTCCCAGGCAATGGCACTGCCTGGTTCCAAAATTATTTTAACACCATATTTCGTTTTGAAGGTTTTTAACAGTTGAATAAGGTGTTGATGGTTATATCCTTCCCGGGTCATTAAGTGTCCTCCACCCATATTCACCCATTTCACCTGGTGCAGGTATTTGCCGAATTTGGATTCAAGGTTCTCAAGAACCTTTTCCAGGCTGTATGAATCCGATTCGCATAGTACATGAAAATGAATGCCTTCAATTCCCTCCGGCAGCTCATCGGGCATATCTGCCTTGCCAACTCCCAGTCGCGAGCCCGGAGTGCTGGGATTGTACAGGTCGGTAGTAACATCAGAGAATTCGGGATTCACGCGAATACCACAGGAAATTAAATGTCCGGCCTTTTTCGTTTTTGCATAAAATTTAGTGAACTGCCTGAATGAATTAAAGCTAATATAGCTGCTGTAGCTCATCAATTCCTCAAACTCATGTTCAAGATAAACGGGTGAGTACACATGTGCCCTGGTTTGCATTTCTTCGAAACACAGCCGGGCTTCATTTAATGAGCTTGCTGTTGCTCCCCGCAGGTATTGACGCACCAATGGGAAAGCACTCCACATGGCGAAACCCTTAAAGGCCAAAATAATTTCAATGTCCGCTTCCTGTTGTACTTCATTGATCAGTTCAAGGTTCTGTCGAAGCAATTTTTCCTCGAGCACAAAGGCCGGGGATGTAATTTTTGAGTAATCCAAAATTTAAAGTTTGTATTGAGCCCAAAGCCATGCTCTGAGCTCGTGGCTATTTTATACTTCCAAATCGCCATTTATTTCTTCGTTCCAGGGCAGCCCAAATTCACCAATGCGGTCCATAAACGGATCCGGATCAAATTCTTCAACATTGAAAACACCTTTACCCTGCCATTTGCCGGTAAGTATCATCATGGCACCGAGCATGGCCGGAACACCTGTGGTATAGGATACACCCTGGGTTCCCGTTTCGTCGAAAGCTTTTTGGTGGCTGCAATTGTTCCAAACGTAATAGGTTTTCTCCTCGCCATCTTTTATTCCTTTTATACGGCATCCAATGGATGTTTCGCCGGTATAATTCTCTCCCAGATCACCCGGATTTGGTAGAACTTCTTTCAAAAACTCAAGCGGGATAATATCAACACCTTTGTATTTTACCGGATCTATACGCGCCATTCCAATATTTTCAATTACACGAAGATGAGTAAGGTACTCGTCGCCAAAGGTCATCCAGAAACGGGCACGTTTCAAGCTTGGGAAATTCTTGCTGAGCGACTCCAGCTCCTCGTGATACAGCACGTATGAATTCCGGGGACCGATATTCGGGTAGGTAAGTGCTTTTTTTATTTCGAATGGTTTGGTCTCTACCCATCTGCCATCTTCCCAGTAACGGCCATTTTGTGTAATTTCACGGATGTTTATTTCAGGATTGAAATTGGTCGCAAAAGCTTTCCCGTGATCGCCACCGTTGCAATCGACAATATCCAGATAGTGAATTTCATCGAAGTGATGTTTGGCAGCATGTGCCGTATAGATACTGGTAACACCCGGATCGAAGCCACAGCCTAAAAGAGCCATGATTCCCTTCTCTTTAAACCGGTCGTGGTAGGCCCATTGCCAGCTGTATTCAAACTTTGCTTCATCTTTTGGTTCATAGTTGGCCGTATCCATGTAGTGAACACCGGTTTCAAGGCAGGCATCCATAATTGCCAGATCCTGGTATGGAAGTGCCACGTTTATGACCAGTTCAGGCTGGAAACTTTTAATTAATGCCACGGTTTCCGCAACATTGTCGGCATCGAGTCGGGCGGTCTTAATTCTGCCTCTCCCAACCTCCCGGGCAATTACGTCGCATTTCGAAACGGTACGACTGGCCAACATAATTTCTGAAAAAATTTCAGGATTGTCGGCACATTTGCTGGCAACCACACGGCCAACACCACCTGCTCCAATTAGTAATACTTTACTCATTTTTTTTTCTTCAATAATTTAAAATATAACTTCAAATAAGCTCAAAAAATATAAAACTCTTTACTAATGCACATATTCAAAATTCATATTTAACCTGGTACGCCTTGGTATTTATTCTGCATACACCGGGTATTCCACTATTTATTGAGAACAACACGAATTAATATGATAGTAATGTTGTATTTTCGCAATAAATTGTGATCTGCAAAAGGTAAGGCAAATTAAGTATTTTTTTTGATGTGTAATATACCCGGAAATAAAGATTTTAATCCCAATGGCGTTGGATTAAAAAACGGCAATTTCATTGGATTGCCATTTACTGAGCAAAGTGCAGAAATTATACTGGTGCCCGTACCGTGGGATGTGACTGTCTCGTATGGAGAAGGAACTGCCCTGGCCCCGGAAGCAATTCTAAAAGCATCTCTTCAGCTCGATTTGTTTGACCTGGATGTTAAAGATGCCTGGAAAAGGGGGATCCATTATCAAAAGATGAATGAGGCGATTTTGAAAATCAGAAACGAACTGCGTCCGAAAGCGGCGCAATACATCGAATTTCTTGAGAATGGCGGAGAGGTAGCAGAAAATGCTGATATGCAAAAGATTTTGCATGAGATTAATGCCGCATGTGAAAACACGAATGATTTTGTGTACCAGGAGACCAAAAGGTTGCTCGATGAAGGTAAGTTTGTGGGATTGGTGGGAGGCGACCACAGCAGCCCGCTTGGCTACCTTAAAGCACTCTCGGAAAAATTCGATGAATTTGGAGTTTTACAATTTGATGCGCATTTGGATCTGCGAAATGCATATGAAGGGTTTACGTATTCGCATGCCTCGGTGTTTTTTAACGCTTTGGAAATACCGTCGCTAAAAAAGCTGGTGCAGCTAGGTATACGCGATTGCTGTAATGAGGAGGTGGAGCTTGCTGAAAGGGATGAAAGAATTTCAGTTTTTTTTAACCAGAAAATAAAAGAGGAACAATTTAAGGGGGCAACATGGAATGAGCAGTGCGATGAGATAATAGCGGGACTACCGGGAAGTGTTTATATTAGCTTTGATGTCGACGGACTGGATCCAAAATTGTGTCCAAATACAGGGACGCCTGTTCCCGGGGGACTGGAATTTGATCAGGCTACATTTTTGTTCAAAAGAATGATTGAAAGTGGTCGTAGGATCATTGGTTTTGATGTGTGTGAAGCAGGCAATGACGAATGGGATGCAAATGTTGCCTCCCGCTTAATATATATACTTTGTAACCTGATGGGATAGAGAGACTCAATGGCATTGGGCAAATGTTTATTTTTTTATTCCTGCCGGGAAATTTTCCAGAAAAAATGTTTTTATTTGCCAAACGAGAAAAAAGTAAAAAACAATAAAAAATTTTATGGTTACATAGATGAAGAACAGCTATTTTGATTTGATTGAGCAGAGCTATTATTTTCCCCAGGAGGGATTTGATTTAAGGAGTGATTATCTCACATTTCACGGAATTTCCTTGAAGTATCTGATTAAAAAATACGGTACACCTTTTCGATTTATATACCTTCCGAAAATTGGCGACCAAATAAAAAAGTCACGTAACCTGTTCAATAAGGCAATCAAAAAAAACAATTACAAAGGCAAGTATTTTTATTGTTATTGTACCAAGTGTAACCACTTCTCGCATGTAATTAACGAGGCTTTAAAACACAATGTTAACCTTGAGACTTCGTCGTCGTATGATATCGATTTAATTTTGAACTTATATAAGGACAAGAAAATCGACAAAAACCGGAAGATTATCCATAACGGGTATAAAACCAAGGAATATATTAAGAAGATTATTGAGCTGCAAAGGTTGGGTTTTAAAAATAACATTGTGGTTTTGGATAGCATTAAAGAGCTGGATCGGCTGGAAGAAGTTGCCAATGGCGATACACTAAAGATTGGAATCCGAATGGCCATAAATGAAGAGTCGCAGTCGGCATACTACACCTCCCGTCTGGGAATAAGGCACACTAAAATTCTGGAGTTTTTTAATGAGAAAATCAAAGACAAAGAGAATATTGAGCTGAAAATGCTCCATTTTTTTGTGGATTCCGGTATTAAGGATAGTCTCTATTTTTGGGGCGAATTCCAGAAAGCCTTAAAGCTCTATATCGACCTTAAAAAACAAAGTGAAAAGTTGGATTCTTTTAATCTTGGTGGCGGTTTCCCCATCCGTAATCACCTGGGATTTGAGTACAATTATGAGTACATGATCAATGAAATTATAAGCAATATAAAAGAT
>JBFEWU010000313.1:0-5477 GCA_041546215.1 Draconibacterium sp.
AGAACGCTGCAAGTTGGGCCAGGAGCTGATAGGATGAGATCGCTTCGACGTCCGTCCGTCAGCCGACGGACCGACGGAT
Source organism: Draconibacterium sp. (assembly GCA_041546215.1). Classification (GTDB taxonomy): domain Bacteria; phylum Bacteroidota; class Bacteroidia; order Bacteroidales; family Prolixibacteraceae; genus Draconibacterium. The sequence continues at coordinate 80 of JBFEWU010000313.1, forward strand.
CGCGAAATCGTGCACCTAACATTGTTAAGTGTACGAATTAATTTCAAAACAAATATTTGTACTATAAACTAGCCTGCACCACAAAACGATCGTCCTTCCCTTCCAGAAGGGAAGGATTAGAGGATGGGTGAAAGGAAGCTCGAAGGAAGAAGCTCAAAGCTCAAAGGAAGAACGCTACAAGTAGCGCCGGGAGCTGATAGGATGAGATCGCTTCGACGTCCGTCCGTCAGCCGACGGACCGACGGATCGCGAAATCGTGTACTTAACTTTGTTTGGTATACGAATAAAAAGTAGTTCAATTGAAACGAGCATTATCCTCCAAACACAGAAAAGGCCATGCAAATTGAAAGCATTGACGCCAGCGTAAACAAGCCTAAAATCCAGCAGTCCGGAAATCCTGGAAACACCCTTCGACTCCGCTCAGGGTGACAACAGCGACAACCGCACTGATCCTGAACACTGAATACTCAACCTTCCGATATTCTAATATTCAAAATGTCTTTGTTCTTTGTTCCTTGCTCTTTGTTCTTTGTTCTTTGCTCCAATTCACGATATCCCCAACAACAACTCCCCGGCATCCTTTCCATGGGTAAACATACGCTCCGGGTTCTCCAGCATTTCTTTTACTTTCACAAGAAATCCCACCGAATCTTTTCCATCGATAATACGATGATCGTATGAAAGAGCCACATACATCATTGGCCGGATAACTACCTGGCCATCCACTGCGATTGGACGTTCAACGATATTATGCATACCTAAAATTGCCGACTGGGGTGGATTAATGATGGGAGTTGAAAGCAGGGATCCGAACACACCCCCATTTGTTATGGTAAAAGTCCCGCCACTTAATTCTTCAACCGATATCTTTTTTGAACGCGCCTTTTCGGCCAGTTCTTTAATTTCCAATTCAATTTGCGGAATTAATTTACTTTCCGCATTGCGAACGATAGGTACCATTAATCCTTTTGGTGTTGAGACTGCAATTCCCACATCAACAAATCCCGGAGTCACAATTTCGTCACCCTCAATCTGTGAATTTACCATCGGAAATGCTTCGGCAGCAATGGCAACCGCTTTTGTAAAAAACGACATAAAACCCAACTTAAAACCGTGGGTGTCTATAAACTTTTGCTGGTGCTGTTTACGCAGATTCATCACAAAGCTCATGTCTATTTCGTTGAAAGTCGTTAGCATTGCGGTTTCATTTTTCACAGCTACCAAACGGGCACTCAACTTCCTCCGCAAACTGGACATTCGCTGCCGGTCTTCATCACGGCTGGCTTGTTTTTTCTGAACAGAAGGGAACACTTCTCCAGGTGCGTTCACCACCGCTTCAACCTCCTTTTTCCCCAGCCGCTTCAATCCGCTGATTACATCGTCGACCGAAAGCTCATGTTCTTTCATGATTTCCCGGGCCACAGCGGTAACCTTCACTTTGTCATGTTCTGATGGCGGCAGTTTCTTCTCGGGTTGCTCCTCACTGCGAGCTTCCTCACTTTCCTCTATATTTGCTTCTTCCTGCTCCTGCCCTGCAGGTGCCTCAACACTTGTATCAATTGTACAAACCACTTCGCCAACCGGAACGGCATCGCCTTCAGCCGCTTTTAGCGCTATTTTCCCTCCTTCACTGGCAACTATGGTCAGCGTGGCCTTATCCGATTCTACTTCAGCAATTTCCTGGTCTTTGGCAACAACGGCACCGTCCTCAACGAGCCAGGTGCCAATTTCAACTTCAGTTATCGATTCTCCCGGACTGGGAACTTTAATTTCTAAAATCATGGTTTTTATTTTTGCTTCTTCAAAAATTAAATGCCAAACCTCAAACTATAAATTTCAACCATCACTAAATTACCGGATTTTCGTGTTCAAATGCCTTCTTTAGCTGTTGAATTTATGGTTTTTGATTTGATACATGAATTGTTATTTCAAAACTATTGCTTCTTTTTCTTTAAATACATTTTCAAGGATTAAATCCAGACTTTGCCGGTGCTTTGCCATTAAACCAACAGCTGGGCTGGCACTCTCAGGACGTGAAACAACCTTAAATCCTAAACAATCGAGTTTACGGTTGATAAATGGCCATGCACCCATATTTTCGGGCTCATCCTGCGCCCAGATCAACTGATCCGACTTTTTGTATTTCTTTAGAATTTCGTTGATCTCTTTATTTGGAATCGGATAAATCTGTTCCATTCTCACTACGGCAACCTTGGTTACTCCGTGTTCAACTTTGTATTTTGCCAAATCGTAATACAACCTTCCCGAAGTAAAAACAACTTTTTCCACCAAATCTGGCTCGGCAGTATGATCATCAATAATTTTCTGAAAACTGCCGCTTGCCATATCTTCAACCTTCGATACTACCATTGGGTGGCGCAGCAAGCTTTTTGGTGTAAAAATGACCAAAGGCAACCGCATATTCATTTTCACCTGGCGGCGTAATACATGAAACATGTTCGCAGGCGTGCTGGGTACAACAACCTGTATATTATTATTTGCCGACAATTCAAGAAATCTTTCTATCCGCGCACTGGAATGTTCTGGCCCCTGTCCTTCGTATCCGTGTGGCAGGTACATGACCAAACCATTCATTAATCCCCACTTTTCGAAAGCTGAAGTAATGTACTGATCGATAACCACCTGAGCCACATTATGAAAATCGCCAAACTGTGCTTCCCAAATGGTTAGTCCATTGGGCTGTACCATTGCATAGCCGTATTCAAAGCCCAGAACGGCATATTCGGATAGCAATGAATTATACACTTTAAAACGAGCCTGGTTTTCCGAAACATGTTTTAGCGGGAAATATTTCTCATCTGTGCCCTCCACAACGAAAGCAGCATGCCGGTGAGCAAAAGTACCGCGCTCGCTGTCCTGCCCACTTAAGCGTACCGGATGTCCTTCGTTAACCAAAGTTCCATAAGACAGTAATTCGGCCATGGCCCAGTCCAGTCGGTCATCAACAATCATCATCTTTCGATCGGAAATAATACGGTTTACCTTTTTGAAAAAGGGCAAATCTTTGGGAAGGGTATTTATTTTTTCGGCAATAGCTTTCACCGTTTCTTCCCCAACTCCCGTTTCCAGATCAGCATTAAAATTAGCCTTAGCGGGCATTTCATAGTTTTCGTATTCATTCAACAAAAACTTACGAATTTTTAGTTTTTCTATTTTCTCCGACTCCTTGAATTTCCCTTCCAGGAATTTATCAAACTCACGTACTTTCCTGCGCGATTCTTCATAAGACATAATTCCCAACTCATTTAGCTTATCGGCATAGATGTCGCGGGGATTTTTATGTTTTGCAATGGCTTTATACAGTACGGGCTGGGTAAAACGGGGCTCGTCACCCTCGTTATGACCGTATTTCCGGTAACATAAAATATCGATAAACACATCCGAATGAAATTTCTGACGAAATTCCATGGCAAGTTTTACGGTCCATATCAAAGCTTCCACATCATCACCATTAACATGAAAAACGGGCGAACGGGTAACTTTGGCAACGTCGGTACAATAGGTACTCGACCGCGCCTCAATATATGGGGTTGTAAAGCCTACCTGGTTATTTATTACCAAATGAATGGTACCGCCGGTTTTGTAGCCTGGCAACTGCGACATCTGGGTGGTTTCGTACACCACACCCTGTGTGGCAATGGCCGCATCACCATGAATAACTATGGCTGCCGCTTTATCATAATTTCTTTCATATCGCGATTCAATCTGCGAACGAACCATACCTTCCACAATGGGTGCCACGGTTTCGAGATGAGAGGGATTTGGCAACAATTTTAACTTTACCTTCTTGTCAAAATCGGTAACCACCTCATTTTCGTAGCCCAGGTGATATTTTACATCGCCCTGCGAAATATCATCTTCGTATTCTTTCCCATAAAATTCCTTGAAAATATTCTGGTAAGGTTTTTCAAGAATATTGGCAAGAATATTCAAACGCCCCCGGTGTGCCATTCCCATCACAAACTCTTCCATCCCGAGCTCGGCACCCTTTTCAATCACCGCGTCGAGAGCCGGAATGATAGCTTCGGCTCCTTCCAGCGAAAAACGTTTCTGACCCACAAATTTTTTATGAATAAAATTTTCGAATCCCACCGCCAGCTTTAAATGGTAAAAGAAGTGCTTGCGCTTTTCATCGGAGTAGGATTCAGAGTTTTTTGTACTTTCCATGCGCTCGCGAAGCCACTGTACCACTTCGGGCTTGCGCATATAAACATATTCAACACCCACCGAGCGACAATAGGTATCTTCCAGATGGGCTATAATATCTTTTAGTTTGGCGGCTCCTATTCCTATTTCATTGCCGGCCTGAAAAGTAATTCCCAGATCTTTGGATTCCAATCCAAAATTCTCAATAGCAAGCGTTGGCGAATATGTACGGCGTGCACGAACCGGATTTGTTTTTGTAAATAAATGTCCACGTTGACGATAGCCGTGTATCAAATTCAATATCGCAAACTCCTTGTCAATGTTGTTTAATTGAGTAGTTGAAGGCTTTTCGGGGTAATTCTTCCTTGCCAGTTCAAAACCGGCAAAAAATTGTTGCCAGCTCTTATCTACCGAATCAGGACTTTCAAGATATGATTGGTACAGGTCTTCAATCGCCTCAAGTTCCTGATTTCCCACAGACGAAAATTTATCCATTATTGATTTTTAATTAACTTTTATTGATACTCAAGAAACAAAGCATGGTTTTTATTGTTTAGTCGAATCTATGGTTTTTTCCGCTAAAAGTCAGGGTTTCTCTAAGATTTTTATTCAACAGTTAATATTTAGATTTTGAGAAAGAATTTGAAACCCTATTTTTGCAAAAAAATTACAAGCATGATTCAAAGAATTCAGACCATATTCATCCTGGTAGCCGGAATGTTAACCGCTTCATTATTTGTACAGAAATTTGCAGACCTGATTGTGAACGACGAACTGCACATTTTTAATGCCTACGGAATTTTTAAAAACGGGGAACTATTGTTCAGTGGCTTACCCATATTGATTTTTATAGGTATAATTGCGGTCTTGCACCTGGTATGCATCTTTTTGTTCAAAAAACGAATACTTCAGATTCGTATTTTGGCATTCACCATCATACTGCTGCTGGGCTTATTCGGGATGTTCTTCTATTTCACCTACGCGAGTTTCGATGAAGTAAAAGTAGTTTTTAAAATTGCCACCGCACTTCCTATTGTCTCCATAATTCTGGATTGGCTGGCAATTCGTGCCATTGGCAAAGATGAAGCCCTGATAAGAAGTTTAAACCGTATTCGTTAAACGGAAGCACTTTGCTTTGGAAATGGCTTGAGCAGGAATTCTGGATTTTCGGATTTTCAGACAACGGAAAAGACCGAAGACCGAAGAAGCTCAAAGCTGAAAGCTGAAAGCT
>JBFEWU010000027.1:0-23192 GCA_041546215.1 Draconibacterium sp.
GAAATTAGCACTTGCCGGTTTTCCCGTTTTTATGGCTTCCACCCAGTCTGCATGATGTCCCTTGCTTCGTTCAATAATTTCCGGTGGAGTTTCTATTTCCATATTTTTATCGAAGGGTAAAATTTCGAATTTTGATGCTCCGTGTGATCCATGTATAATAATGCCTTTCTCTCCAATTAGCAATGCGCCACAAGCAGGGTACTCTAAATTTCTTAGACGATCATCATGAAGAGGGAGTATTCCTCCATCGTACCACATTAACTTAACCGGTGGTTGCTCTTGGCGTTCGGGGAATTTGTAGGTTATTATTGATGAAGTTGGAAAAGTGTCGTACTTTACTTTGGGAAGTAAATTCGATGTACTTGCGATCACACTTTCGGGACTTCCCAAATCCAAAGACCAAAAAGCAGGGTCGAGCGTGTGGCAGCCAAAATCGCCCAATGCCCCGCATCCAAAGTCTATAAAACCACGCCATTTTTGTGGTAAATATGCCGGATGATAAGGTCTGTCAGTTGCAGGGCCCAACCACAAATCCCAATCCAGTTGTTTTGGAATTTTGTAATCACCTGTAGGACGAACCACCCCATGTGGGAAAGAGACTGAACCTCCTCCTGCCGGACGGTCGCACCAGGCATGAACTTCTGATATTTTCCCAACGGTTTCTGCTTTAATGTGTTCGTAAAATTTACGAATGTCCTCGAAAGAATGTCCTTGGTTACCCATTTGTGTTTGCACACCCTGCTCTTTTGCGGCTTTTGTAATCGCCCGGGTTTCGTACATGGAATGAGCCAGCGGCTTTTCACAATACACATGTTTACCGGCTTTAATTGCCGCCATAGCTATTACTCCATGGGTGTGGTCGGGTGTGGAAATTACAACTGCATCAATATCCTTTTCTTCCTCCAGCATCACCCTATAATCCTTGTATCTGTTAGCTTTGGGATAAGCATCAAAGATTTTCATTGTTCTTTCTCTCCAGTCCACATCGCATAAAGCAACAATGTTTTGATCCTTTAATTGTCTTAAGTTAGCCCCTCCTCTTCCGGCAATTCCGACAAATGCTATATTCAGTTTATCTGATGGCCAGACAACAGGTTCTTTTTGTTTTTTATCGTTGCCAACACATGATGTTGCGCCTAGAGCAAGGGTTCCAAACGACCCTATAGAAATAATTTTAGTAAAGTCTCTTCTTGATGTCATAATCTTTGTTTTATCGGTTCATATTAATTGTAATCGTTATTTTTTCTTTCGGTCGCGCCACCTGATTACCCCAATTCGTGCTGCCCATTTTTCGTATTTCTCAGCCATCTCCTTTGTTTTTTGAGGATAAATAGAAGCCAGGTCATGTAATTCTGTACGGTCGGCTTCTATATCATACAATTCCCACTCTTGGTTTATGGCAACGAGTTTCCATTTCCCATCGCGAAAGCCACGGTTTCCATGGTGCTCCCATCCTATTGGATTGTGTTTAAAATCTCTGTTGTTAAATATCGGAGCCAGACTCTGTCCTTCTGCAGGTTTTATTTGTTCGCCCTTATAAGTTGTGGGGTACTGTGTACCGGAAATATCCACACAGGTTGCCATGAGATCGATAAGATGCCCCAGGTGATTTGACATTCTGTTGGGCGCTTTTATGCCTGCCGGCCAGTGTGCAATTAAGGGAGAAGAAATACCACCTTCGTGAATAAAATGCTTGTAATAGCGGAAAGGGGTATTACTGGCATTTGCCCATTGTGCCGAATAGCTCATATAGGTATTTTCAGGTCCAGGCGTATATGAAACATCGTTGCCCGGAATAATTGGATCGCCATTCTTTTGAAAGCGTGGGAAATGCAATGATCTCCCCCATTTTTCGGTTAATACCTCGGCACATCCTCCGTTATCCGCCAAAAACAGAATAAGTGTATTTTCCAGCTGCCCGGTTTCTTCCAGTGCTTTAACCACTTTTCCTATTCCCTGATCCATACGATCGACCATGGCAGCATACACTTCCATACAAGCCGCCCACCAGGCTTTATTTTCTGTTTCTTCCCAGGCAGGTACTTTTGGATCGCGTTCGCTGAGTTTCCATTTTGGTTCAATTATGCCCATCTCCACCATACGCGCCATACGTTCTTCACGAATCTTGTCCCAGCCTTTATCATACTTCCCCTTGTACTTTTTAATGTCTTCAGGCAAAGCATGTAAAGGCCAGTGTGGTGCAGTATAGGCGATATAACAGAAAAAAGGATTTTCAACATTTTTCGCTGAATGTTGCCTAATAAATTTATCAGCATGTTCACTTATTGCATCTGTATAATAAAAACCATCTTCCGCTTCAATGGGAGTATTGTTTCTTGTCAATGTTGCAGGATTATAAAAACTCCCTGCACCGTGGATGGTTCCAAAAAATTCATCAAATCCCCTTTGCCTTGGCCAGTTATGTTTTGAAGTATATATTTTTTCATCCTCTGTTTTCCAGGTTCTCCAACTATCGACATGCTTGGTAACATGCCATTTACCCGACATATACGTTTTGTAACCATTTAGTTTTAGAACTTCTGCAATGGTGACACACTGCATACTTAAATCTCCACGATATGATGGCTCTCCCTGATCGCTTGTCATATTTCCCATACCAGCCTGATGCGGATACAATCCGGTCAACAGAGAGGCACGTGTAGGACAGCAACGAGCAGCGTTATAAAACTGGGTAAACTTTATTCCTTTTTTAGCCAGTTGATCAAGATTTGGTGTAAAAATTTCACCACCGTAACAGCCAATGTCTGAATAACCCATATCATCGGCCATTATGATGATTATATTTGGTTTGTCGTTTGAATGTACATTGCTCGATAGAAGGACCAAAACAGTAATCAGTGCAAAAAATATTCGTAGTGTACTCATTTGTATCTATTTTTTAAGTCAAGTTATCATTCTATTTTTTCAACTTTAGCTCCGAGGTTATATGGATAGTACGCTTGTAACCTTCTTCTCCACTTACCTCTATGGCGAATCCATCCTCTCCTTCTTTACTCAGTTTAAGCCTGAGTTTTTCTGTTCCCGGATTCAGTGCTGTAACATGAAGATTATCCTTCTCAACCGGACTTATCCAGCGAAAAATTTTGGTTTGTTCCTGATTTAGTACCGGCATTCCTGTTGATTTCTGCATTGCTCCTTCGCCAAGCGAAGAAAATGTCATCATCATGTTCTCTTTGCCACTCTTCATGGATACCCAATCCTTACCTATTGAACAGTCGGCATAAGTATGAAAGCGCGACTCCATGATGTGTCCCGGAGCTGCATCAATTACTAACCAGTAACGGTTTTCCACCATAAGAAAAAGACGTCCGATGAATTCTTTTTTCCATCGAATGAGATAAATATTAGAACCATCAATACGGATACCCAGCAAGTCATCTTCTTTTTCCACTTCTGTTATATTACAAACAGCATCTTCGCGACAACCAAGACCATCAACAAGGAGTGTGCTTTTTGCAGCTGCACTTCGACTATAAATTTCGTGCCCACGCCCCGTGAAAGTAGTGCTTATGTATCCGTGATCGCGTTGGGTGTCAATCATCCGTTCGCCATTTACCATACATATAAAACTCAGGAGATCCATGTGACCGTGACCAGTAATCTTACTTGATCCACCTCGTGCAGCTAGTCGCAGTGCAGGAAATGCTGAGTCATCTGCCAATGCTGCCCAGTCCAGCCCCTTGTAGATACGGGCCAGTGGTTCCTTTTTCTTTGAATGGCTTTTTTCAAGGTCACTCATTTCCACTGTACCGGGAATGAGATCAGCCGCATAAAGGATATCACCTGTTGCCATGCGCGATAAGCGCTCTCTCTCCCTAGTAGCCACTTCAACTTCATTAGGAAGGTAAGCTGCTGCCCGAAGAGCTGCCTCGGGATTATCAAGTCTCTCCGCAAGCATAAAAAACATACCTGTGGGATGCCAACCATCGTTATCTCCAAAGGTAATTCCGGTGAAATCGACAGGAAAGTTAAGCGATGTTCGCAATTCCTCAATCTCAAAGGCAGGATGTTTCTTACCGGTGGCATTTTCCCAACTTAGCAGGTAACGCATCGCATAATGCATTCCATAATTCCAATAGCCAGTACCTTCATGGCATCCGCCACCATTCTCAATATATGATTTAAAATACTCACTAAGAGATTTCTCCACAAAGGGGATCAAGTCCCGGCACTCCGGACGGTCATCATAAAATGCCAATGCAAGCATTCCCATTCCACCGGAACATACACCGTTCCAGTTTGACCAGCTTTTATTTGCCCACCAGGGTGGATTGTCCAGACATTTTACAGCCTCTTTTAAATAAAACCGATCCAGTACATCGTTAAATACTTTCTGCTCCTCCGGGCTTATGTCGGGGCGTAAGATGTCATACATCAATGCAATATCGGCGGCATGTTCACCATAACTCAGGCAAAAAGGGAGTTCCACGTCGTCCGGTGTATGAGGTCGTGCTTCGCAGCTGATGTGCTTCCATGTCATCAGGTTGCCCAAGTGCCTCATGGCAGCTGACCTGTAACGGGTGTCATGGGTAAGCACCCATGCCGCGGTAAGGCATTGCAAATGACTGGCAATGGCCCTTGTTCCGTGTTGGTAGGCCTTTCCTTCACCCTCAGCAATAGGTTTGGCCTCCACTAAATAATCGGCATCTTCAATAATTCTTTTTGCCTGGCTTTGCATAAAAGGCGTGTGCAACTTATCTTTTAAATTGAGCAAGGTTTCTTCCTTCACCCATAATCGAGGAGATTTTTTGAGCTTTAGTGGAATTTGGTCATATTCTGATCCAGCTGCGGTATAAGAAGCAAAAAGTGTCAGAATCCCAAACACAATCGTTATGTAATCTTTTTTTATATTCATGTCTTTATTGGTTTTTTAGATATTGATTCTCACCCATTTTAAGCTCTGCACAATCCTCTATTTCTACTACCATAGCATTATTCAACTTCTTTTCCGAACTGATTGTATTGCCTTCAATAGTTAAATTACTTGCACTTTTTGCTTTAAAAATCATTTTATTGCGGAGTAGAAATTCATTGTTTTTTATTCTTATGTTTTGATGCACTCTGTTATTTTCTTTTTGGTTACGTGGTTCAATTTGTATTACAGGTTCTGCACAATTAATAAATTTGTTGTTTCGAATGGTCATATTGCGAACAAAGCCCGATTCGTACCAATTGTTTGCATCAATCCCCACCAGAATAGCACCCATATGCGTAGCCAAAAATTCATTCTCTTCAACTAAAATTTTTCTTCGCGTGGCTAAAAGAAATCCACGTGTCGGAATCCAGGATACATGGCAGCCACTAATCTCAACTTCCGGGGTCCAGGTTACATTTTCAATCACATCTTCCAATTCTAGATTTTGAGGAACACTTTTTTCCAAACTCAGTAGAATCTCCCTCGGATTCAACATTTCTGCATCAATCACTTTGTTTTTTCCCAGGGAAGCATAGGATGCATCATCCACAAATTCAATTTCATCTCCCGGATTCACAGCCATAAATCCGTAAGTCTGCTTGTGCATGAAACGCACCTTGATTTGTTTATCCCCTCTTATCTCAACAACACGCAGGTAAGTTCCGTGAATGTTTATGGCATCGTCGTGTGCTCCTTTAAAAGTAAAGTCTTTCACTACTACCTTTCCTTTACATCCCGAAACATGGAGAATATCAGCCCAGGCAGCCGTAGTTCTTCCGCTGTTTTTTTCAGGTGCAACAGAAACTGAATCATAAGTAAGGTTTTCCGAGAACTGACTTACCAATCCCATTCCATGCAAAAAATAAAAATCAACATTCTTCCAGGTTATATTTTTGCTGCGTCGTGTAAAAACTGCTGCATAGTCTCTGAATGGATCACGCAGTTGGTAAATACAATCTTTCTTAACTTTATGCTTTCCCCTTGCCTTAACCAATCCGGGTTCTATTTCTTCAAATTGCATCCCTTCAATGGGATTCCACAATCTTCTTACATCGTTCGATTCTGGATTCAGTTCCTGACCCAACAAGCGAGCATCGTATGTCCAACCCTCACCATACCAAATTAAATTACCATTTTTAATTTTATATTTTGAATCTTCATGGATCAGCATCTCTATTTCATCCTCTTTTACCTGAAGCACTTTAAATTCCGACACCGTTGGGCGGTAATAATCAAACTGAAGATCAGAGATATGGATATTTTCGCAGCTATCCACACACACCTCTATCATTTTACCTCTGCACATTATTTTTGCACCGGGACCAGTAATTTTCATATGCCTGGCTCCCTCCAGAAGTATCCCAATGGCCTTCAGACTATCGGGTTGTGCATTGGTATTGGAGATATTGTACTTCTTTCTGGTCAAGTGATCGGTAAAGAAATCATAACAACCCGGGGCAAAGTGCACTTCTACAGGTTTTTCGGTCGCTCCCTGCCCTTTTAATACAAGGCTATGGTAAAAAGCCCCGGGTGCAGTAATTTCGACCCGGTCGCCGGGAGCAAGCGTTAAAGCATTAATCCGGATGAAAGTTCTCCACGCCCTTTCTTCCTTCAATCCGGAATTTTCGTCATTGCCATCTACCGGATTGACGTAATAAGTGGTATTTCCCGGAGATTCATGTGAATTCTCTACGGAAAAAGCACAGTGAGACAAAAAAGGGATGACAATTATAAATGGTATAACAATAATTCTACGCATTGTTCACTTAATTTAAAGCGCTTTGGCTCCTACTTATTTTGAGCAACTTATTTCCCATCACCCTTCACTTTAGAACCTCACGACAGGCTTTGTAGCCTTAGCTTTTTCTCTTTGTTCTGCCATAAAAGTTTCAATCACGCCGGGCTTTTCTCTGTTCCGAAATGCCTCAAGAGCCGGATCGTCATATTTTTCCATCATTTCGAGCATCTTCTCTCTGAACATCTTCAGTTCAGCAGCATATGCAGGATCACCGGCCAGGTTCACCAGTCCATCCGGATCATCTTTGAAGTTGTAAAATTCCTCCGGTACCCGGTATTTAAATAACTCTACCCTTTTAGCGATTTCAGGATCTGTCTTGGCGGCATCCTGCATGGCCCGCCAGGTCAAACCGCCGGTAGCATCACCCAAAATCTTCAACTCGTGGTCTGACCAGAAATTATAGATATACCCAAAATCTTCATTTTGCACACAGCGCATAGGATAGCGAACTCGTGCGAAAATCTGATAAAACGTGGCATAGGTAAACTGTCGGTCTTCCTGCTTTTCCCCCTTTAACAGGGGAAGGAAACTCCTTCCATCGAGTTTTGGTACCATAGGCAGTCCTGCCGCCTCCATGAGGGTTGGCATCAGGTCTATTCCACTTACAAAATGGGTGGATTCCACCGACCCGGGATTGATTATCCCCGGCCATTTTACCATTAGCGGTGTTTTGGTACTGTTCAGGTAGCACTGAGATTTTGAAAAGGGGAAAGCTGCTCCGTGGTCACTCAGAAAAACCACCAGTGTATTATCCTCCAAACCGCTCTCTTTCAGTGCACGAAGTACAGAACCGAGATTCTGGTCACAGCGGTACACATTTCCATAATATTGTGCCACCTCTTTGCGTACCTTTTCGATATCGGGCAGGTATCCGAACATTTCGATCTCCTCCGGAGTAAATTGCCGGGTAACGGGAGGCATGTTTTTGCCCCAGGTAAGGGTATCGCTTCGACTTCCCACAAAAGGCCTGTGTGGATCGTGAGAATTAGCCACAAAATAAAAGGGCTTATTTTCTTCCTTCGCCAATTCAAAAAACTTTTTTGAATATTCATAAAACAATGCCGGGTTACGTGAGTTTCCTTTTCGCCACACAGAATCGGGTTCGGTTTTAAATGGAATAAAATCCCAAAAGAAGCGTTCCACCGGTTGGTGATGAATTTCTTTTCCTAAAATGCCATTGATATACCCCAGACTCTTTAACATTTCGGGCAATGTGGGAACATTTGGATCTACAGGTTCAAATCCTTCGGCACCATTATTGTGCGGGAAGCGACCCGTTTGCCAGGATTGTCGGCAGGGCTGACATACAGCGGTATTCACATGGGCATGTGTGAAGCGCATCGCCTCTTTGGCAAACTCATCCAGGTTCGGCGTGATCTTCTCAACCTTGCAACCAAATGCGCCAACGGAGTTGTAGCCCAGGTCATCTGCCGTAATAAAAAGGATATTGGGAAGTGGGGGAAGCTCTTCTTTGGAACTTCCACAACGGATTAATCCCATCCCGATGATCATTATAAAAAGATACTTCTTCATAACTACTGCCTTATTTCGTGATTCCCATCCTGGGTGTATATACTTTTGTTATTTTACCAGGTGTAACATTATAGGGTGCTGATTTACTTTTTTTAAAGTCAAATCCGAACTTATCGAGATAGTGCTGTGCATATTTGAAATCCGCATCTCCAATTGCTCTTAACTTTTCCTGAAGCAGACGTTCCATTTTGGCCTGTAACTTCCGGTGTTCCTGTTTATTGATCAGATTATCCATCTGATAAGGGTCGGCTGCATTATCGAATAACATCGTAGCCTTATCGGGAGTCTTGACGTAGGTATATTGTGAGGTTCTGATGGCCCGGTATTCCACAAACGAGGTGATGGCAAATGCGCGTACGCTCATATAGAGCGCAGCCCTGTCCTTAGCCTTTCCCGGATTCCTGACGGCAGACGAAAGGTCTTCTCCTTCAATGCTTTTGGGGATCTCTATATCGGCCAGAGAGAGCATGGTAGGAAGAATGTCAGGGGTATTAATGGGTGAGGTCACCTTTTTACCCTGGTCTTCGCCAATCTCCGGATAGCGGATCAGAAAGGGAACTTTTACAGCTTCATCCCATGCCAGTTGTTTCTCCTTCGGACGTATGCCGTGAGATCCCATCATTTCGCCATGATCGGAGGTGAAAATTACGATTGAATCATCATAAAGCCCAAGCTTCTTCAATTTGCTAATCAAGTCGCCAACAGCTTTGTCAGTTGCGGTACAGTGTGCATAGTAACCCTGTAATTCCTGCCTCACCTTAGGATGTTTCTCTTCATCTACATTTTCCCGTAAAACCAAATCTGTCTCGGGATACATGGCTTTGTATTCTTCCAAAGCAGTATGATGCGGAAAATGCGGTGTTCCAAGAGAGATGAACAGGAAAAACGGATCTTTTCCCTTTGCTAATGTTTCCAGGTAATTACCGGCATCTTCCACAATATCAAAGGGAGAATATCCGGGCCAATGCTTCAATTCAAAATCATCATTCTCATAGTAAGGCATATTGTTATAGTCGTGTGAACATTCCAGGGCTTTCCAATAATCAAATCCCTGTCTCCTGTACGGTTGTACATTATTGTGCCGTCCATGCCCATCTAGATGCCATTTCCCATAATAGGCGGTCTTGTATCCGGCCAACTTAAAAATCTCGGCCATGCACAACTCTTTCTCAGGCAGGTATAAATCGTTCATGAACATCCCTGTAGACGTAGGGAATCGTCCGGTTAACAAGGCTGCACGGTGCGGAGTACATACCGGACATACCGAAACAGCATTTTGGAAATTAACGGCTTCTTCTGAGAATCTGTCAATATTCGGGGTTTTGACCGTTGGATTTCCGGCATAACCAAAAGCAGTTGACCGCCACTGATCGGTGAGGATGTATATAACATTTGGTTTTTCTTCTGCAACAAGTCCCATACAGGTAAAAAGAGAGAATAAAACCACCATTTGCATTTTTTTATACCACCCGATGCGGCGGAAATACCCTAGTTCGTTCTCTTTTACGTAATTATTTTTGTTCATGATTCCTCGTCTTACATTTATATTTTTATTCTTTTTCCCATTGAAACTAATCCTGCCGGGGAATCAATTCTATCACTTTTATGGTGCCCGGCTCCAATATTTCAGTACGATTCAATATCGTTGTAAATTCACCACTATTTTTTGACGATGCAGTCCCTGTTTCCCTGATTTTCCAGGTTCCCTGCGGTAATCCGTAGTCGCCAGGATCAATGCGGTAAGAGAAGCGAATTTCCTTATCCACATAATTGGCAAACAGGACAGCCAGGTTACCCTCTTCTGATTTCCACAAACGTGCTTCAGCAGCTGGTAATATTGCTGAACTTACTTCCCCGGAACTTCCGGATTCACAAACATTTTCAGAAAACCTTTCAATGGACTGAACCGGGAATACAGGGTCAAGTAATTGACCATAAACCAGATACTCTGGGATCTTTGTCCGGTACGTCGCACATTGCTTCAAATAAGCCACCTTTTCTTTATACTCCGGGTTAAATAAACCAAGGTCCATCCATCCGTTTTGCCGGCCATCAATAAATGCCTGTCCCTGGGCGTATCTGAAATAGTCGTTGCTTTGTGAATAATCACATACACTTCCAAAGAAAATGGCATATCCCGAATAGATCATTTGTAACATAGGAATCTCACTTCCGGAAGGATGGGCGCTCAAGAGGGTGGCATCCAGGCAATCCAGAAGTACTTCGTTTGCACCATCGGTGGTCACCATGCTGTTTCTGCCATTTTTCAATGCCACATTTTTAAGTTTTACCAGCAATTCCCGACTTCCATCTGTCCAATGGCTGCCCCCACCCAGGGGGTGGAGATGTGATGTATCGAAGCAGTTCTCGTGTGCTAAACCAGATACCTGACCGATAAAAATTCCTGCAACGCCATATTTTTCCTGGATATGGTCCAGTTTCTTCTCCATAAGATCCTGCCATTGCGCCTGGCTCGCACACATGGCCACCAACTGTCTTTCTCCTGTACTGTTAGGATAAAATCTGAATCCCCCCGCTTCATCTTTAACGGCATGGGCTTCAAATTTGTCAAAATCACCCTGATTTAATTGAACGCCGGTACCATCCATGTAGGGTATCACTATAATATTTTGTTCCCCCAGGATTTTGATTCGCTCAACAAATCCCTCAGGGGCATTATATTGGGCAGGATCCAAAAGGTCCGAACCTTTAGTATAGTAGTTGCGCCAATGCAGGGCCATGGGAACATTCATTTCTTTTGCCGCTGCCAATAATTCTTTGTTTCCTTGTCTCTGACTTCCGGTCTCCGGATTCCATCCCATATCATCATTGATCCACAAGCCCAGATTAACAGCACTCGCGGGAAGGTCGATGCGATTTGAAAGCGTTCCCTTACCGGTCCATTTTTGCTTTATGGCCCATGAGCGGTATATACGGGCTGCTTTCGTCCATCCTCCTTTATGTACCCCAAATGCTATGGGATAATGATCCGGATAATCCGATCCTTGTATCCCCATATCATCGGTGTAGTGCTCAATGTAGATTCTTTCTCCGGGTTCCGGATCAAAACGCCGGTGCCTTCTGCCATAATAGATAACCGGATACCGCAAGCTATTTATTCCTTTCACGGGTTCAAGTACAAAATCCTTGGCTCTTGCCTCTGTATCCATCGTTGCCAGGTATACACTATTCCCGCCGTTATCGAAGGAAACCATTTGTATGGGCCATTCACTTCCCGGATAACGACCACGTTGTTTTTGAACACAGTTATGGATGAATTCACCCCCTCTTCCCTGTGCCGGCCGGGCAATATCATACTTTCCTGATTCCGGGAAACCGTTTACAATGGGAAAGAGCACAGACCATATCCCCCAGAAGTCGCTATTATTCTCAACGAATATCCTCCATTGGGCAATACCTTCATCTTTGGGCAGATCAACGATTACCGTTACTGAAATGGCATCATCCTCCTCCCACCAACGCATCCTGTTCCATTCCATAACGGCTCTGCGAGATCCGTCAGGAAGAGTCTCTACGGTAGCATAGGAGCATGGTTTGTAATTATTGGTGATCGTGTATATTTGCTGTCCTTTGGCAAACACCACTTCCCAAAGCAGATGCCTGCCATCGACCGCATTGATATGTTCCACACCAGAGGAAAAATCTTTCATGGAACTAAGGCCCATGTTCTCCTGTTCAAATGCAAAACGAACCTGATTATTTTCAAGCGCGAATCCCCTTGAAATGTCCACACGTGTTTGTGCCAATATAGCAAAGGGCTGCATCAAAATAAACAAGACCAGTAAGTTTTTGATTCTTTCTTTCATCTCATTAAAATGGTTTACTTCAGTTGCATTCGATGTATCTCACAAAAATTTTAATATGCTTGTTTGTGTATTTAGGCATCTTTAAATTTTTGCTCGTTTCATCTCATTAAAATGGTTTACTTCAGTTGCATTCGATGTATCTCACAAAAATTTTAATATGCTTGTTTGTGTATTTAAGCATCTTTAAATTTTTGCTCGTTTCATCGTTTGCATTTTATGGGTTAATTCCGTTTACGGTTTGTTCAAGAGGAACAAACTCAATTACCTTTACCTTATTCGGCGCCAATACTTCCGTTCTTGAAATTGCTTTGCCTGAAACAGCGATCTCCATATTTCCTTCCGGTTTAATTTCCACTATCCGGTAATTTTCTGCTTCTAATCCGTATTTTTCAGGATCCAGTGTGTACGAAAATTCCACTTGCCTTTCGACATAATTTGCGATGAAAAGGGCAATATTGCCATCTTCTGCCTGCCACAGCCTGGCCTCAGCACAGGGGGCCGTCCCTCTGTGCAGCCCTCCTCCTTTAAATTCTTCCTCAAAAACGGGTACCGGTTTATCCGGATAAATGGGTTCCCACAGTCTTCCGTAAGTCAGGTATTTTTTAGCCACCATCCGGTATTTTGCACAATTTTTCATGTAATCCACCTTTTTGCTGTACTTCGGCCTGAAAAGATCAAAATCCATCCATCCGATCTGACGGCCATCGATAAAACCCTGACCCACAGCAAAATTAAACAGACGATCGCTCCCGGTGTAGTCACATCTGCTTGCATAAAAAAGTGTGTATCCCGAGTATACAACCTGTTGTAATGGAATATCATAATCCGTTATCCGGTTGGTATAAAGGTTGGCAGTAACCAGGTCAAAGAATATCTCATTGGAACATTCGGAAGTAAGGACCGTTTCTTTACCACCATGCCCGATGATATTTAAAGTTTTTCGATAGAGATCACGATACCCGTCGGCCCAATACCGTCCTCCGCCAAGAGGATGCATATGATCCGGATTAAAACACAATTCATGCGAATTACAGGATATTTCATCCATATAAATGCCATTGGTTCCATAAACGTTCACGATACTGTCTACCACATTATTGATGGTATAGTGCCAATAATTCTGATTGGGGCACATGGGCGTCAACCGCCCTGCACCATCGCGATAAAAGTGTTGATGCAAGCCACCGGACTGATCTTTAATCGCGTGAGGATCAAGTTTATCCCAATCCCAGGTTTTACTGTCGGCGCTTAAACCATTTATATAAGGAACAATCAGCGCTCCCGAATCAACCAATTCTTCTACTCGTTCTTTAAATCCTTTTAAGGCCGGTAGAAAATGAGGGTAATTGTTATCGAATATTACATTGTGCCAACCATACCACTGAAAGGCAATGGGCACATCCATTGTTTTCATGGCATCCAGAAACGGCAGGTTCATTTCGTGCGGATCTCCTTCATCCCTTCTCCAGGTAGCAGGATCTCCTGTATTTTTTTCAACACCAGAAATATCCCAAATCCATGTGTCGCGCACCCAAAATCCAACATTTGTGGCGATTTCAGGGAAATCTGCTCTTTGAGAAATGGTTCCTTTGGCAGTCCAAACCTGATTGATTGCCCAATCGCGATAACGGTGTGCAGCTTCAAGCCAACCTCCCTGATAGGGACCGAATTCCACAGAATAATAGCCCGGCAAATCAGAACTGCTTACAGCCATATTTTCAGGATATCTAATTAAGGATAATTTTTTCTGCTTTGAGTCAACAAAAAAGTCTTTTGCTCGCGATTCGCCATCGCAGCTGGAAAAATAAACCGCATTGGTTCCGGCATTGAACGACATAAACTGCATGGGAAAAAAACCTGAAGGAGAACGTTCTTTTAATGTCCCATTCCATTTTTTTAATAGGTGCCCACCGGTTCCTGTAACTGGTTTGGCGAGGTCGTATTTACCACTTGCCGGAAAGCCTGCAATTGCAGGGCATGCCACTTCCCATAAGCCCCAATAATCAGATTGATTGCTTACCGAAATTCCCCATTTAGCGACTCCATTATCAGCAGGTAATTCAACTGTAACTTTAACAGAAACAATGCTATCCTCTTCCCATAAATGTAAATCGTTCCACTCTAAAACCAATACCTGATCGCCATTTGGTCTTTTTGCAATACTTCCATAACTGCAAGGTTTATAGTTGTTCGAAATTGCAGGACGCATAATACCCTTTCCAAAAACAATTTCCCACAATAGATGATTTTCATTGACCGGAGCAATGTGGTTAAAACCTGTTTCCAGATCGACCATCGCTGACAAACCCATTCCTTCCGGTTCAAAAACATACCTGGCATATTTATTTTCCAGGGTAAATTTCTGTGAAGTATTTATCTTTTGCTGAGCATATAAAATATTACTCAGCAGGAGTAATGCGGTTAATAGTAAAGTGTATGAATACTTCATAATAATTCCTTATTTATTTTTCAGTTAAAATCAAGTCTTCCAAAAAATTCAGGGAGATGAAATTTGGGTCTGGGATAGTCAACCGGAGCCCATGTTAGCCAATGTGGATGAGAAGTTTTATCGGCACATTTATAGAAATTTGCTCTCCAGCTAAATCCTTTACCAGGTTTCTCAACTTTCATGTATTTCTCCAGCACAGAAAAAGGAATGCTGTACTCAATCCTCCATTCCAAAGGTTCTTCTATTTCCGTCTCTACGTTTCTTTCCAAAGAATGTGAGATATTGATTTTATCGCAATCTTCGGCACTTACAAACTCATTTGTTTCGCCATTATTAAGATGATACTGAAATAAAAACACACCCTTACAGTTTGCCTCAAGATTGAAATATCCTCTTTCCATATCTGGTCCAGGTGAAAAAAAGAATTCCACGCAACTATCTTCCCAAACCCTCCCGTTTATCTCTTTCGCAACAGCCTTTACATATTTATCTGCTACTTTGAAAATTACGTAAATATTGTTCTCATCGTAACCTAACTTTACCTTTGTTTCAGGAAAATGAGCAGGTTTATCACCCATAAAATTCTCCAGCTGAATCGTATGGGTATTCTTCCAGATTTCTTTTCCCCAATCGGAGTTAATTTCAGGAGCATTGCATAAATATTTTACTACATAAGAATTCTCACTACTTATATCCTTATTGGTTCCACTTTTCGCAGAATTACATTGAATACAAAAAATGGGAATCAATATTACAAGTACAATCTTCAATTTTAATTTTATTGGCCTCATGCCGATTCATCTTTTGAATGTGCCTATTTCTGAAGGTCAGCGCAAAGTTTTTTATATCTGTTCTGATCTTCTGAACCATCAAAGGTAGCTGCACCCGACTTCCAGGCTGCCAAAGCCTCCTTGTTCTTGTTCATAGCCAGCAATGTTTTTCCCTTCCAGAACCAAGCCTTTGCTTCTTGCGTTCTCATTGACCGTCCAACTCCAAGATTATCGGGAAAGGTAAGGGCCTTTTCAAAAGCTTTTAAAGCCGCACGGTAGTTTCCCTCGTCAAAAAGCGCGATACCCTTATTCACATTGGCCTCGTTAAAAATATTCCAGGTAATACTGGAGCCTTCCCAATTCACGAAATACGGGACTGAAGTCAACAAATCAATGCAATGATCATAGTTTTTATTATCCAGATAATTCTGTGCAAGATCAATAATCAAATCAGAGCGCCGGGTACCTTCAAATTTCATATTTTCAAGTAAGGTAATCGCCTCTTGTATTCTGCCATCGTCAACCAATACCTTTGCACAATCGCGAAACAAGGTCTGATCCAGAGGCCTGGCTTTAATGGCACTCTTATAACATAACTCCGATTTATTATGATCGTTTTTAACCACCCAGTAATAAAGGCCAAGGTTTCTCCATGGAATACTTAAGTTTGGATTGGAATTGGTAGCCTTAGTCCAAAATTGTACGGATTCGGAAAGCCGACCAAAATTTGCATAAAGATTGCCCAATTGATAAGATGCCACTGCATCGTTTTTATTCTTTTTAATGGCATACAAAAGTACATCCTCCATTTCAGGGCGGACAACGTTTATAAAGTCCTGGTAGTTTGAACCTGCCTTGTTCAGATAATCATCGGCTTTATTCTCATTTCCGTTCAATTGATTTAAATAAGCCAACTGATACTGAACAAGGTGATTTTGCTCTTCTGCTGGTACAATATTAATACATGCCGATTCAAGAATTTCGATAGCTTCTGAAACAAGTCCGACTCTTGAAAATACCAGACTACCTTCCAGAATTTCAAAGTCATCTTCACCTACAAAGTCCTTAACTTCACTAATAATATTGTCTTTTTCAGTCCCCCATACTAATTGGATAAAACGCGGAACGAGTTCAGTAGGATTCATTGCAATCCTCTTTGTCGCCAATTCAAGCGCCTTATCTTTTTTGCCAGACTTCAACATCGACAACAAGTAATGATGATATAAAATGGGATCATTCAAATCGGTATGATGAGCTTTTGCAAAATACATTTGGGCCAGCTCATACTTTTTCTGCATCATGAAACTTCTACCAACCAAGTCAAATCCTCTTGCCTCAGTACCCTGGCACCTTGATGCTTTAAAACCACATTTTGCTGCTCCATCCGTGTTTCGATCTCTAAGTTGGCACAAGCCCAGGAAATACCATGCAATGCCATCGTCGTTGGGAATTTGTTTTAGAGCTTTTGACAGACCCATTTTTGCCTGAGCGTACATTCCCTGTTCAAAATCGAGTATTGCCAAATCGCGAAGCGAAGCTAAATGCAAAGAGTCATCACTGAGTGCATCATTATAATATTTTCTTGCATTAATCCTGTCCAGCGCCCGATCAAACTTCTGTGCTTTAAGGTATTTCTCCTCAACACTAAGTAGTTCATCCTTCTTATTTACATAAGTTGGCGGCTCAATGGGAATAACACCTGGCAAAGGAAGTGGTGATTGAAATTCGGCCAGCACATTTCCATTTTCTGATTCAATTAAAACTGTAACCGTATCGTTGTTGTTTTTACTCATTTTCAGAGCAACCGAATTTAAAGGAGAAAGGTCCGTTTTCTTTCGTTGAATCTCTTTTCCTTTAGCCGAAACGACACAATTCACACCTGTAATCTGCTCTGTTGAAATCAAATTAATATCGATATTATTTCCATCATGAAGGGTTTGTACGGTCACCTTTTCGGTAGCATATTCAAAACCATCATCAAGCCCATGAACCGGATACCAGTATTCTTTCCACGAAACGGATGCACCGGGTGGCAAAATCCCGTAATCCGATTGTGTTTGTAAGGGTCCGCTCTGTACTTCAATATATTCAGGATTGGTATCTCCCAGATTTTTCATGCTCACGCGGCCATACTCTCCTTGTCCCCAGGTCCATGCTTTTTTCCCGGGATGTTCGTTATGATCGGCCACTTGTACAATTCCACGGTCCAGATCAACATCATAGGCCCCAAAAAAATCATAGGCACAATCTACTGCAAATATCGATGATGCTTCTTCATAGTTTTTTGTCCACGAAAGATCATTTCCTTCGTGTTCCGGCCAGTTAAAATAGTTTACACCAAAATGGTCGGTCCCTTTGCTCATAGGGTAAATAAACCTTGTACCTTTCAATTGTGGGAAAGCCGTGCAATTCCAGAAATAATAGGGATTCATTGCTTCCGTTGGGTTGTATATTGTTATATCTTCGTCAAGCAAAGCCCTTCCCTGATGAAGTGTTACACGCACTGTCCACCTGGTTCGAAGACTTTTTTCAAGATTACTAACCTCAATGTATGCCGAACCATCTGGATTTGTTCCGGAAAGAACATCAACAGGCGAAAGTATAGTTACCGTGTGCACTTGCGGACCCGCGTTCCACTCTATTCCTCCGCTAATAAAGCCACCTCGCATGGCAATCATACTTGGTTTTATCACATCATTTTTATGAAAAGCTTCTTCGCCGGTTGTTTTGTCGTAAATTGAATGTAGCCTTCCTCCCAACTCCGGCAAACATGTTATTTTCAAATATTCATTCTCAAGGAAAATAGCTTTATAGGTAATATCCTCTAATTTTCTTGACAGATGATCCTGCATATTGTATGGGTAAGTAATGGAAGCTTTTACAGTTGTTGCTCCTTTAGCCCCCGCTTCCATTGCCCAAAATTTAGGATTTACATCGTCTTGCCATCCATAAGTTGGGATGGAAATTGTGCCTTCCCACACTTTTACCTGACCGACAAGTGTATTATTTGATAAAATAAATAAAAGAAGAAAAACAAATATTTTGTAGGATGTTATTAAGTAGGAAAATAGATTTTTCATGTTAGTTGATTTAGGTTGAATCGATATAAGGTTCTTTTAAATTACTCTTTATAAACATGAGGATCAAAATAGTCCGTTTCTTTTCTTAGTTTTTCCAGCTCACGCTTCATCTCCTCTAACACTAATTTATACCCGGGATCCTTAATAAGGTTATCCATTTCACCCGGATCCTTTTTCAGATCATACAATTCGTTGATGTCGTTTAAGCGTTCCGGACTTTCGATGTATTTATAACGCTTGGTCCTGGCTCCTGAAACCGTAACAAATCCAGGAGCGTATGCTTCCTGAAAATACTCATATAAAAAGGATTCGCGCCAATTCACCGGCTCATCTTTCAGTAAAGGTACAAGGGAAGTCCCTTGCATGTCCTGAGGCACTACTGCTCCCGCCAATTCTATCAAGGTAGGTGCTACATCAATACTTAAA
This sequence comes from Draconibacterium sp., assembly GCA_041546215.1. Lineage (GTDB taxonomy): Bacteria > Bacteroidota > Bacteroidia > Bacteroidales > Prolixibacteraceae > Draconibacterium. The sequence continues at coordinate 18,820 of JBFEWU010000027.1, forward strand.
ACCATTTCTGCGTTTTTTGCCGCTGATTTAATCATTTCGGGATATCTTATGATAAGCGGTACACGAAGCGATTCCTCATACATTAGCCTTTTATCGCTGCGCTGATGGGCGCCAAGGAAAAATCCGTTGTCACTTCCATAAACAATGACCGTATTGTCTATTATTTTCAAATCTTCCAGACATTTCCGGATATCCCCTGTACTCTTATCCACGGCGAGCATGGCTCTGAGGTAGTTCATCCACCTCTGATTTTGAGGATTCCATGGTTTGGGCTCTACTTTTTCGGGAACAGGTTTTCCTTTACTATCATTCCAGGGCTGGTTATGGACACCATAAGTCATGCCTCTTCTTAACCATTCCGGTTTGTCTGCCATATCATCGTACCAATTCTCATATTCAGGGATTTGTGCATCAGCGAATTCCGAAGAATCACGTGGAGCCGGGGTAAATGGGGCGTGAACGGCTTTATGCCAAAGGAAGAGACAGAAGGGTTTATCCTTTGGTTTTTCAATCCAGCGCATGGCATATTCCGTTAAAATATCAGTCATATATCCTTTCTCCTTAAATTCACGACCATTTTCGTTTAGTGGCGGATCGATGTATTTTCCCTGACCATCAAAACTTAGCCAATAATCGAAACCATCCCTTGGTTCAGCTCCATGTTTCATATGCCATTTTCCCAAAAAGGCGGTTTCGTATCCTGCCTCTTGTAAAATTTTTGGTAAAAACGGAACCTTTGGATCCGGATCTCCATGAGAATTAATATATACACCGTGTGTATGGGCATAACACCCGGTCATATAACAAGCCCTGCTTGGCGAACAAAGCGATGTCGTTACAAAAGCATTTTCAAACACAAGCCCCTCTTCTGCAATCTGGTCGATATTTGGTGTTTTCATAAACGGATACCTGCCATCTTTCCCAAGCACATTCCATGCCTGGTCATCGGTCATGATAAATACGATATTCGGCTTAGCCTGATCACTACGTTTTTTATCCACACATGATAAACCTGAACAAAAGCTTATTAGAACTACTGCTAAAATTACAATCTGGATGCTTCTATAATTTTTCATCTCTTAAATCTTATATTTCTATATGCAACCGGACCGTGATCACCTTGTAACATTAATGGCCCTAGTGGCTCTTCCAAATTATCCAACGAAGAGCGTGTTGGCCCTGTTGCGTCTGCATTTTTCTGCACAACAATACCATTAAGTACGACTTTTTTAAATTTTGCGTTTCTTTTCTTTTCACCTTTTTTGTTAAAGCGAGGTGCTTTGAAATTTATGTAAAGTGTTTGCCATTCACCGGGTGGTTTACTGGCATTAACAAGAGGAGGAATTCCATCGTATCCTTTTTCTCCTTCCCGGTTTTCGTCCCAACGTTGATAGATACCGCCACAATCGCTGCCAAACATCTTCTTTCGTCCCCAACTATCTAAAATCTGAACTTCGTAGCGCCCCTGGAGATAAACACCTGAATTGGATCCTTTCGACACCATAAACTCCAGTTTTAACTTGAGGTTGCCATGTTTATCGGCAGTAATAAAATGAACCGTTCTTCCTTTTTCCCCGTTAACAAAAATACCTTCACCTGTTACGGTTTCCAGTTTCTTTTCATCCTGTTCAGAGAGTTTTACATCACCAGCCTCGAACCAATCTCCTGTTGGTTCTTTCAAGTCTTTAAATTCAAAAAAAATCCCCTGAGAAAAAGCACCATTGCTCACCAGTATCATAAGAAGAACAATTAATACAGCTATCTTTTTTAGCATAATTTTAAATTTACAATTCGGCTACCAAATCCTTGTATATTGCATCCCAAGGTTCGCGCTTTGGACGATCAAGCAAAGCATTTGTCATTGTATTGTTTACAAAACGCTCTGTTTTCGGATCCCATTCCAATTCCTGGTTGAACAACATGGAGATGTTACCCATGTGCGCAATCGTTATGGAACGATGTGCCACCTCTGCCGGGGCAATAGGTTCTTCACCAGACATATCAATTTAGCTTTATCACTTTATATCTATCCAGCTTCCTTCTCTTTTATTGTTTATTTGACTTTTTAAAAAAAAAGAAAGGGCCGGTTTTCGAACATCAAACCAACCCATCTCCTTCAATACTTCAATAACTAAACTAATCTATGCGAAAGATTTCTACCATCCTGGATTTTGAGTAAGATTTGGATTTATTGTCAGTTCGTTGGTCGGAAGCGGCGATAAATAATCCCTTCCCGGATTAAACCCATAAACTCCTCCATCCAAATAATCTTTAAACGGATCTAGATAACCATCGTCGTTCACCTTTTCATTTGGATATACCGCTTTAATGTCATCGGTATAAGTCGTACCTATTGGTCTTTTTCCGATAAATAGAGAGTGTGCTCTCCAACGCATCAAATCATCTAAGCGGAAACCTTCGGCAAATAATTCCACCACACGTTCTCTTCTTATTTCATACAAATAGTCGGCTAAAGTACTTCCATAATCGGGCCAGTTTGGATCAGCAACAATAGAACCTAAAACCAAATGTGGCATACCAACACGGTCTCTTAACAGGTTAATTGTCATATCAACATCACCCTGCGTTATGCTACCCAATTCTGCTTTAGCTTCGGCATAAATTAAAAGTGCTTCGGCATACCTGAAATAAATATAACCTATGTCAGATGATCGTCCAGGATTTTCAGAACTTGCGTATTGTGCAAATACTTCTTGTGATCTCCATTTAGCAACTGTATAACCCGTAGGGCACCTTACCATATAAGGAACATTAAATAGAACTGGTTCGCCCGTTAAAGACGTATAGTCTAATTCGCCGGGTACAATAAGTGAGTTATCAAGTCTTGGATCACGATTTTTCTGCACTATAGCAAGTGTTTCATCACCTTCAAAAAGACTACTCACTGCAGTAGGTAAACCATCGACACATAAGTAGTTTTGTATCATTCCATGCGTTATACCCTGCGTATTTGGCTGGTTCCACAATGAATTTCCAATACCGTAAGTGGTGGCATCGTAATGTTTATAGAATAATACTTCGGGATTGCTACTGTAATCTGTTTGTACAAATAAGTCATAGTAAACATCTTTTGTATCACCTGTTGCAAGCGAATAATTACCTCTGTCCATCACACTCTTTGCAGCCGTAGCAGCTGCCTGTAGATAACCACTACCGTCGGTAGATCCGGCAAATTCCGTTCCCTGATGATATTTCTCCCAGGTACCTTCGTACAAACAAACCCTTGCTTTAAACAAGGCTGCCACATCTTTATTCAAGCGTGAAGGCCCAACATCGGAAGCAGATTTCATTTTTGAAATAGCCAAATCAAGATCACTGATAATAAAATCAACTACATCAGACCTTGGACTTCGGGATCCATATAAAATATCCTCATCTTCTACACCAACCACTTGTGTTACGATAGGTAAATCGCCAAAATTTTTGAGCATGTCAAAATAGTACCAGGCACGGAAGAAATGACCTTCTCCTATGTAATGTTCAATTAAAATACCCGTTTCGGCACGGCCTGCATTTTCAAGGAAATAATTAATGTTACGAATATTTCCCCAATTCCATCCTCCGCCAGAGGCCGGGATAGAACGTGTGCCATCTAATCTCCTTGTAGCCGACCCACCCCACCATTCAGCGGATTCGATCACGATGTCGGTTCCTAAATCGGGAGAAGGTGCAGAACCTGATCCCCCCCAGCCGGGAAGACCACTGTATAACCTATTTAAATAGAGTTGTAAATCTCCTTCGCTTTTCCAAAAATCTGGATCAGAAATCTGATCTTGTGGCGTTTTGTCTAAAAAATCTTCTTCACAGGAATTAAAGAATATTCCCATGGTAAATATCAATAGTATATATGTTATCTTTTTCATTGCCTTACTTTTAGAAATTAATATTTAAACCTAATGAAAATACCCTGCTTAACGGATATTGGTCACCAATGCGGCTGTACCTTCCGTTAAAGGCTTCAGGATCATATATCATAAGATTTGTAAAAGTTAAAACATTCTCACCTGAAATATAAATCCTTGCTTTCGAAATTTTTGCTTTTTCGGTAATTGCGCGAGGTATGGTGTATCCTAACTGCAGATTTTTAAGTCGAAGGTATGCTCCATTTTGCAGGTAACGTGTTGTTGGGTAATTATAGTTTTTCCCGTTTTGCCCTATATATTGAGCATAAGGGTTTGGGAAATAAGCATCAGGATTAGCTCCTAAGGGACTGGTTTCATCGCGCCAAAAATCCATGTGTTCTTCGTATACATTTGCATGCAATGGTCCATTGGCTGGTCCTCTGAATGTTCCGCCCGCCTTCAGTTTGAAAACAATGGTATCGAAGACGCCCTGCTGGTTTCCTTTCTGGA
>JBFEWU010000560.1:0-2185 GCA_041546215.1 Draconibacterium sp.
AATATCACCGGGAAAGTTTTTGGGGATATTGCCTGGTATTCGGTTTTGTACAAAGCCGAAATCCCGGGAACTGAAAGGGGGAACCTTGGGGTGGATCATTTTTCTCTGGTGAAAACAAACGGTGAATGATAGAACTAGGAATTCACTTCATCAACAATTTCGTTTAAAATATAATAGGCTGTTTCAACATTGGGCACATTGGGAAACGAAAGCGTGAGTTTTCCTTTTGCCTCTTTCATTTGGCCTTTTGCCGATGCTTTTTGGATGTACTGAACTATTTTGACAAAGCCTGCACTTTGGTAGAAACTCGATTTTTGGTCGGAGATAAAATAACAGATCATCTTCTTATTCTTAAGAATGATTTTTTCCATACCCAAATGAATGGCCTTCCAGCGCAGTGGAAGAATGTCTAATAATTCACGACTTTCTTTTGGCAGCACTCCAAAACGGTCAATTAATCCATTTCTAAACAAATCCAGCTGAGCTTGATCTTCAATATTGTCCAGTTCGCGATACAAGAGCATGCGTTCCGAATTACCGGGAATGTAATCGCCAGGAAACAAAAGTTCCATGTCGGTATCAATCAGGCAATCATTTACATATTTAATATTCAGAAACGCCTGCGACTGTTGTTTGTCTTCATCGGCAAAAAGTTCTTTAAACTCGCCTTGTTTTAATTCCTGGATGGCTTCATTTAAAATGCGGTGGTAGGTTTCAAAGCCAATGTCGGCAATAAAACCACTTTGTTCAGCACCCAGCATGTTTCCTGCTCCGCGAATATCCAGATCCTGCATGGCAATGTTGAATCCACTTCCCAGTTCCGAGAATTGTTCAATGGCTTGCAAACGCCTGCGGGCTTCAGTACTGACACTCGAGAGCGGCGGTGCGATCAGGTAACAAAATGCTTTTTTGTTCGAGCGGCCCACCCTGCCTCGCAGCTGATGTAAATCGCTTAATCCGAAGTTTTGTGCCTGGTTAATAATGATTGTGTTTGCATTGGGAATATCGAGCCCCGATTCGATGATTGTGGTTGCGATTAACACATCGAACCTGCCGTTTATAAAGTCGAGCATTACCCTTTCGAGTTTTGGCCCCTCCATTTGTCCATGACCAACCCCCGTTTTAACGCCAGGAACAATTCGTTTGATGGTTTCTTCAAAGTCATAAATATTTTGTACGCGGTTGTGGATGAAAAATACCTGCCCGTTTCTGTCAACTTCGTATTCGATAGCTTCTTTTATCAGCTGTTCGTTAAAGCCATGCACCTCGGTAACAATGGGGTAGCGGTTGGGGGGTGGTGTTTGTATTATGGACAGGTCGCGGGCTCCCATTAATGAAAACTGCAGCGTACGCGGAATGGGTGTGGCGGTTAAAGTAAGTGTGTCAACGTTAAGCTTAAACTGTTTAAGTTTCTCCTTTACCGAAACGCCAAATTTTTGCTCTTCATCAATAATTAAAAGTCCCAGGTCCTTAAACTTTACATCTTTGCTCACCAGGCGATGTGTGCCAATTATTACATCCACTTTTCCTTCGGCAACTGCCTTTAATTCCGATTTAATTTCTGCGACCGATTTCAAGCGGCTTACGTAGGCAATTTTCACCGGAAAATCCGCTAGTCGCTCTGAAAAGGTTTTGAAATGTTGCAGGGCCAGGATGGTTGTTGGGACCAGAATTGCTACCTGCTTACTATCTGAAACGGCTTTAAAAGCAGCACGAATGGCAATTTCCGTTTTCCCAAAACCCACGTCACCACAAACAAGGCGGTCCATCGGAATGGTTTTTTCCATATCGGTCTTTACCGCTGCGGTTGCCTTTTCCTGGTCGGGGGTATCTTCGTAAATAAACGATGCTTCCAGCTCGGTTTGCAAATACGAATCGGCCGAGTATGCATATCCCTTTTCAGCACGGCGTTTGGCGTAGAGTGCGATGAGGTCTTTGGCAATATCTTTAACTTTTGCCTTGGTGCGGCTTTTCATTTTTTGCCAGGCACCGGTTCCCAGTTTGTTTATTTTGGGCTCGCCACCATCCTTTCCTTTGTATTTCGAAATGCGGTGCAGCGAGTGAATACTTACCAATAGCGAATCATTATCTTTATAAACCAAACGTATGGCTTCCTGTAATTTACCGTTTACCTCGGTTTTAGCCAGTCCTGCAAATTTACCTATTCCGTGGTCGATGTGTACCA
>JBFEWU010000421.1:0-3857 GCA_041546215.1 Draconibacterium sp.
ATAAATTGCAGGATTTAAACCAAAAACCAGATAATAAAAGTTTAACTTAAAATATAATCAGATGAAAATAGAACATTTTGCCTATCAGGTTGCCGATCCCTTTGCTGTTGCCCAATGGTACACAAAAAATATTGGATTCGAGATTAAACGTAAAGCCGGGTCTCCCGTTCCGGTGTGTTTCCTGGCCGACTGCACGGGACAGGTTATGATCGAAATTTATAATAATCCACTGGTGCAAACTCCCGATTATGCTTCAATGGATCCATTATTACTCCATATGGCATTTGTATGCCAGGAAATACCGGAAAAAGTAAACGAATTGGTAAGAGCCGGAGCTATACTCCTTTCCGGTCCGGAAACTACACCAGCCGGCGATATGCTCGCTATGTTACGCGATCCCTGGGGTTTAGCAATTCAACTCTGTGAGCGTGCCGAACCAATGATATGAGAAGAACAATAAACCATGCCGGACAATCCAGCGGGCAGGAGGAGTCATCCCTCAATCACACCAACAAAAAGGGTACTCACCTCTGTGAATACCCTTATTAAATTATTGATTTCTATGAAATCTACGCTGTTCTATAAATAAGACGCTTAAATCGATAGAATGGGTGAATAAAACCTAAATATTTTTTAGATCTACTTTTAGTGGGTATGCTGACCTTTCAAGTCTCTTATCAGTAACTCGATCTTTTCGATTTCCACATGCTCCATTACCACAATTTTATACCACCTGGGCTCATGATGATTATCAGGAACCAAACCAAATTTTGAAACAGTTTGTTTTTCCACATGCCCCGCGTCGATTGTTACAATATTTGAGTATGGACTACGAAAATACTGTATACTTAACTTTTTAAGTTCCTTGCACAACCAATTGGTCCTGTTTTGCAGAATCAGAATTTTTTCAAACCAACCGTGTGGACCATACTTCGACAAAATCATCCATGCCCCTATGGCATTGGCTCCCGACCGACTTCCAATTAAAGTAAAGTCCTCTCCCTCCACATAACTTGCTTCCATTGTATTTACATAATGAATCAGGTTTTTACGTACCAGAAAAATACCTGTACCATAAGGTGCCTGAGCCATTTTATGTGCATCCAATGTAAATGAAGAAATATCTGGATTCTGAAAAGTCAGCTTGCTGGACTTGTTTGAAAACGGATAATAAAATCCACCAAAAGCCCCATCAACATGTACTTTAAAGTTGCAGGAAAGCTTATTCAATGCTGCGACAATCAGTTCAACATCATCTACAGAACCAAACATTGTGGTCATCATATTACTTACCACAATAAAATATTTTTTACCCTCTTTTTTTGCCTGTTTTAATACCCACTCAATTCCTTCACTGCTCAACTCCCTCGTCTTACTATTAACCGGGAATTTGCACACATCTATGTTTAGAAGATTACCCGCTTTATCCATAGAATAGTGGCTATCTTCGCTACAAACAATGGCAATCTCACTAAATTTTGCCTGATGTTCTGTCCGAAAAAAATTACGGTAAATCCATATGGCCTGTATGTTGGCTTCTGTACCGCCCGATGCTACATAACCATCGTATTCTCCTTGACTGCCCTTAAGGATGTCTAGTGCGCAAATATCAAGCAACTCCCTTTCAATGGTCTGTGTCCCTTTAAAAAAGGATTCAGACTTTCCCAAAGTGTGACACCCAATGTGATTGGGATTGCTCGATAAAGCGGACATAAACGGAGCTACCGAAAGAAATGACTCGTCTTGATTGAATACTTTATCATCTAAATAAGAAGCGGGTACACCCAGAATCTCATTTTCTTTAAAGTTTACATTTTCCTGCAAGGCAGTAAATACTCTGGTTTTAATCTCTTCCTGTGATTTTTTTACCCAAATATTTGACATACTTTTATGAACGATAAACGATTAGAATAGAACATTGAATACCCTGTTAGGGGAAACAAGTATCGAAGCCAGATTAAGAAGTAATGACCACATGCCCTGGCTATCCGTTAGCCCTATGTTTACTTAATATTGAACTCAAACTCCTCATCAACAGGAGGTGTACACATTTCGTCGTTACAGCTCATCCACTGAATGTAACCCGTAACTTTCGCAGGCTTTTCGTTCACCCAAATTTTATGCGAAATAGTTGCCTTCTCTTTGAAATAGGTAACCTCCATATCGAACATTTTGTCATGAGTTTTCTTGGATGGTGTTACTTCAATCGCTTTCCCAAACTTTTTGCAGTTTTCCATGGTTTCAAAATTAAAGGATGTTTTTACAGGCCCACCATCGGCCATGTTAACGCCATACAATTTAAATCCCATATCAATTTTTGCTTCTGCCACAATCTCGTACTGGTTTCCTTTTATAGGATTTAATTTAATATCCCATTTTACCGGCACAATCATTTGAGCCTGAACAAAAAATGCGGCTACAACCAGTCCTGTTAACAATACTAACTTTTTCATCTTATCAATTTTTATGTTATTTCTTAAATTCTGCGATTCCCTTTTTCAACCAATTTGCAAATTTTCTTGCATCCGAATCATAAGAATATCCCTCAACAAGTTCCTTTTCATCGTGATCAAGAAGAACATAAAAAGGTTGCGTATTTCTATTGTATCTTGAAATCTGAAAGTCTGTCCATTTGTTACCCACTGTTCGAACCTTTTTCCCGGTTGTTTCAGATACATACTGCTGGTCTTCCGGTAGTTTTTCCCTCAAATCGACATACAACGAAACGATGATAAAATCCTGGAGGAACATATTTTTCACTTCCTGGTCAACCCAAACATTATCTTCCATTTTACGACAGTTTGTACATCCTTTTCCGGTAAAGTCAATCAATAAGGGTTTTCCCGATGCTCTGGCATAAGCCAGCGCTTTGTCGTAATCTTCGAACAGTGGAATTCCGTGAGGTCCGGTATGTACCCCAAGAACCTGAGTCCCTGTCGTATAGCCGGAAGAAACAACTCCTGCGGGTTGCGTGCGGCCAACTCCAAGTGGCGATTCGGCATAATCCACCGGCGGTGGGAAACCACTAATTAATTTCACGGGTGCCCCCCAGAGTCCGGGGATCATATAAATGACAAAAGCAAATACCATGGTGCCCAGAACAAACCTGGATACCGGCAAATAAGTCGTTGGCGAATCGTGTGGTAATTTAATTTTACCCCACAGGTATAATGCCAATCCCAGGAATATCGCAATCCAAATAGCAATATAGGCTTCCCTTTCAAGTATATGTAAATCGAGCACCATGTCAGCAATGGATAAAAATTTAAATGCGAATGCAAATTCCAGGAATCCCAAAACAACCTTTACCGAGTTCAGCCAGCCACCCGATCTCGGCATAGAATTTAACCAGCCCGGGAATGCAGCAAATAAGGCAAACGGGATAGCCAAAGCAGAAGAAAATCCTAACATTCCAATAACCGGTGCCATCCCTCCGCTTCTTGCCGCCTCAACAATTAAAGCACCCACAATTGGCCCTGTACACGAAAATGACACCAAGGCCAGGGCAAAGGCCATAAAGAAGATACCCAGCATTCCGCCTTTGTCTGCTTTTCGGTCGACCGCATTAACCCAACTGCTGGGTAATACAATTTCGAATGCTCCCATAAACGAAAAGGCGAACACGAATAGTAGAAGGGCAAAAAACAAGTTAAACCAAGGATTTGTTGAAAGGTTATTTAAACTCTCGGCCCCAAAAACTGCCGTTACAACCGTTCCCAGTATAACATATATTATTATGATTGACAAACCATACCAAATGCCGTTTCGAATACCTGCAGCTTTTGTTTTGCTTTGTTTTGTAAAAAAGCTGACCGTCATTGGAATCATAGGAAAAACACAAGGAGTTAACAAGGCTG
>JBFEWU010000514.1:0-2749 GCA_041546215.1 Draconibacterium sp.
CGGAACTTAACGCTTGTGTAACTTTTGTCGCATAATTCCGGACCTTTAGTAGTGACGGTACATCTCATCTCGTTTTATGGCAATTAAAAAAACATTCAAACACAATTAACAAATAGTTTACAAAAGCATTCGAACAGTCAATATTAATATTCGAATAACATTGGGGCTATTATAATTCCTATCTTTGCGGCCTGAAAAATAAAGCTGATTTTAAATTCCGAAAAGGCATGAAGAACATAAAATTCATTTCAGCTGCAGAAGCAGTAAAAGTAGTTAAATCGAACGACCGTGTACACCTCCACAGTGTTGCGGTAACTCCTCACCCACTCATTAAGGCCCTGGTTGAAAGGGGCAAAAACAAAGAATTCAGAAATGTACGTATACAACATATTCACACGGAAGGTGAAGTGGAGTATGCCGACAGGGAAATGGAAGGAATCTTTCAATTGGAATCGTTCTTTGTTGGTCACAACGTTAGAAAACAAACACAGGCCGGTTATGCCGATTATATTCCTGTGTTCCTGCAGGAAACCCAACGCCTGATCAGGGAAGGATATTTAAAGGTAAATGTAGCCATGATCCAGGTTTCCACACCCGACAAGCACGGTTATGTTTCACTGGGCACATCGGTAGATGCCACACTGGCAGCCGTTGAAAAAGCCGACACAACCATTGCCATTGTTAATCCCAATGTACCACGTGCATTTGGAGATGCCATGATTCGCATCGACGACATCGACTTATTCGTTGAAGACGACAGTCCTTTATATGCTCCGGCTCCTGGTGCCATTAACGATACCGATCGTAAAATTGGCCGTTATGTTGCCGAATTGGTGGAAGATGGAGCAACCCTTCAGATGGGTATTGGTGCCATTCCCAATGCGGTTTTAAGCATGTTGGGGAACCACAAGGATCTCGGTGTTCACTCCGAAATGTTCGCCGATGGAATTCTCCCCCTGGTTGACAAAGGTGTTGTTAATGGAAAAAACAAAACCATCGACAAAGGTAAACTGGTGGCAACTTTCCTGATGGGATCTACAGCACTTTACGACTTTATCGACAACAACCCGGGCGTACTCATGCAGGACGTTAAATACACCAACCGCGTAAGTGTTATTGCTCAAAACCCGAAAGTAACTGCCATTAACTCAGCTCTCCAGGTTGATATTACCGGTCAGGTTTGTGCCGATTCAATTGGTACAGTCCATTACTCGGGTGTAGGGGGTCAAATCGACTTCCTTCGTGGAGCTTCGCTTTCCAAAGGTGGAAAGCCAATTCTGGCCATGCCTTCCATTACCGCCAAAGGAATTAGTAAAATCGCCCCCATCTTAACTCCGGGTGCAGGTGTTGTGAGTACACGCGCCAACGTTCACTGGGTAGTAACCGAGTATGGTGCGGTTAACCTGTACGGAAGAACTTTGCAAGACAGGGCTAAACTATTAACGTCCATCGCTCATCCTGATCATCAGGAAGTCTTGAACAAAAATGCCTTTGAAAGATTTGGCCCTCACTTCCATTTTATCTGGGACAATGAGTAAACAAAAAAAATAAAGAAAAGGCAGACTTCGGTTTGCCTTTTTTTATGACATATTTCAGCAAATTCAGAGCATTAAAAATTGAATATTAACTATTTCTGAATTTCACTTTGAAAAACATATGTTTTTATTAATTCATGAATGCAGTATCATTAGAACAATAACTTTGTATTCATTAAAAATTTGATTATTAACATTTTATAACCATTCTAAATAAGTTAAATCAAAACTCATTTTACAGTTGTTTGTGGTAGAATAGTTTATGTATTTTTCTTATTGGAATACAAATATTTACCAGATGAACATATCACATATAGAACACATTGGAATTGCAGTTAACAGTTTGGAAGAAGCCATTCCTTACTACGAAAACATGTTGGGATTAAAATGCTACGCTGTTGAAGAAGTAGCAGACCAAAAAGTAAAAACTGCCTTTTTTCAGGTTGGCGACACAAAAATCGAGTTACTGGAATCTACCTCTCCCGACGGACCCATTGGAAAATTTTTGGAAAAAAGAGGACAAGGCGTGCATCACCTTGCATTTGCCGTCGATAATGTAAACGATTCGCTCAACGAATTGGGCGAAAAAGGTCTACAGTTAATTGACAAAACATCGCGTAAAGGTGCCGAAGGATTAAACATCGGATTCCTTCATCCAAAAGCAACAATGGGTGTTTTAACCGAAATTTGCGGCAAAGAATAGATGACATCTAAACATGCGATTTTATGAGCAACCAGGATAAAATAAAAAAGTTAATTGACCTACGTGCAGAGGCCAAACTGGGTGGAGGATTAAAACGAATCGAAGCCCAGCATAAAAAAGGAAAATTTACAGCACGCGAGCGAATTGAACTGCTTCTCGACGAAGGCAGTTTTGAAGAATTTGACATGTTTGTTACACACCGCTGCACAAATTTCGGATTGGAGAAAACCAAATTCTTAGGCGATGGAGTGGTTACGGGGCATGGTACAATCGACGGTCGGGTAGTTTATGTTTACTCACAGGATTTTACCGTATTTGGCGGATCGTTGTCTGAAACCTTTGCACAAAAAATATGCAAGGTTATGGACATGGCGATGAAAGCCGGAGCTCCGATTATTGGGATTAACGACTCGGGCGGCGCGCGCATTCAGGAAGGGGTGAACTCCCTGGCTGGCTATGCCGAGATTTTCGAACGTAACATCCTGGCTTCAGGAGTTATTCCCCAGATTTC
>JBFEWU010000280.1:0-6195 GCA_041546215.1 Draconibacterium sp.
ACTCCCACGGTGACTGGTTGTAACCACTGGTAATCCGCTTAGCCTGTCTGTTGTATAATCTCTTCTGCTGGGAATAACCCGTAACATACTGTTTGGTAAATGAATGGTTGGGAAAGTGGGCACCAGGAGGTGGCTGATGTTTCCCATGTATGGATTAACGTAATCAACAGCTTGCTTTGTATTTTTGCAGCTACCTTCGTTTTTATGAGAGCAAGCGTATAAAATAACAATTGCAAACACAAATAAACTTTTCTGTAAACTGAATTTCATTGGATTATATTTTTTGTTTTATTATTCAACTTTTCTCTTCATTTAATTAATTAGGTTTTTGTATCCTACGCTGAATGAATAGCGATGTCCTGAATAAAATTAGGTTTAAAGCCATTATTTATCATGTAGATCTATAAGTATTATTGTTTGATTCTTGAGGTTACTTTTTTATGCCAGTTTACATCATTCCACAATCCTTTAAACTGGGGATGGGTAAAGTTAGATGTACAGATAAACTTATAATTGTCGTGCCTTTTCACTAAATCAATACATATTTCGGCAGATTCCTTCGTCCATTTCCAATCCAGTTCAGGATGATCGTACCAACAAACAGGGCCCCAACCTTCGGTGTTACCACAGACTTTATTTTGCTCTGCTGCTTTTTGCGCTACTTTAGCCAGACGATTATCGATCCAGTCAATCAATAAAGCTTTATTTTCATTAAAGTACTTGTAAAGATCAGCATACAATAATTTTAAATTTCTTGACTGGTCTCTGTCTGCGATCTTTTGAATCAGGGGATGCACATCACCGTGGTGGTTAAACCAAACGTGGTAATCGAAAGCAGCATGTGGTGTCAAATCAATATCTTCAAATGCGACGCCTGAATCATAAGACGCGAAAAATTCAAGTTCAGGAAAATGAGATTTCAGTACAGTAATTGTTTCGTGTATAAACTGATTGTGATATGCTATTTGCAAGGCATTTTTCTTTGCACTTTTGAGATTGGGCAAATGTGCTTCCGGGTTATTCAGTTTAAACTGTTTAATATCTGAGCGTTTATTCAATTCTTTTTTCAGCCAGTCGTAACCGTGGTTATTCGGATATTCGTTAAGAAGATCAACATAAATAACATTGTCGAGCAAATCATGATCTTTCAAAAATTGCAATGTTTCCGTCCAGGCGCGAACAACGCCGCCTTCTTCGTTGAAAATATCGGTACGCCCGGTGTTATGCGGCGCAAACCACGAAGACAGACCGACTTTTACACCGTATTTCTTACATAAGGGTAAGAATTCAAGTAAAGCCTCGCGTGGCCGGAAACTCATGGTATAATCATTTCCCCACATACAAGGTATCCAGTCGTTTTTTACACTCCTGAATTCATCGATAATTTTCCCCTCTTTTGTTGAAACAACAAATTGAGGCATTGCATCCATACGAATAGCATTATAGCCTCGTTCTGCCAAACCGCTTATAACCTGTTCCCAATTTTCAAACTCCCCATATCGATGATGGCGTAAAATCCAGCTAAAATCCCACATGGCAATTGCCAGTGGTTTCTCGGTTTTAGAAATGGGTACCGTTGCAACGTTTTTACTTATTCTTTTAGTCAAACTCCCACCGGCAATTACTGAAGGAGCCGCACACAGGCTAGTTAATCCTGCTGCTGTATGTTTTATAAATTTTCTTCTCTCCATAATTCAAGGCATGCTTTTATGAAACACAAATAAACTATTCATTAAACTGAATTACATTGGGTTATAGTTTTACTATTTAACTTTTTGCTCAGGTTTTTCAAGCGGTAAAGGTTGATTATTCTTGAGCATTTCAGCGGCCTTCCCGGTTAACCATAAGTAATGGTCGGAGGGCGTATCGTCTAATGAAATAAATTTACTTTCGCCAACCGGTGGTCGATGGGTAGTTTTAAAGATTGCTGTTGCTTCGTCCACCTCATCAAACATGGCTACATAAATCATTTCTGCTCCCTGCGATGTAGCCCCCTGCAACTGTTTCCAGAAAAACTCGCCCTTATTCCTGTCAATATAACTTCCTTTGCTTTCCGGGTACATATTGTACCAACTAAATCCTGGAAAAACCACAGGCATATATTTAAGGTCGTGATTATCACACCATTCTTTATCTTTAGCTATTAAAGGCTTAAAAAGAGGATATCTCCGCTCGTTGAAACGACCCACCATCCAGGGATGAACCACATCGGCCATTTGGATGATGTGGTGCATCTTTTCATCTTCTACACAATCATGTTTCAGTTCACGCCAAAAGGTAGGAACACCTAATAATACGGCACAATTTCCTCCTTCATCTGATTTTAGAAAACGGATGATTTTTTCAATATCATCTAAATTATATTTACGGCCATCGTTAAAACCAACTCCCCAAATGGCTACCAATGGTTTTCCTTCATTAAACAGGTAATTGGCATATTTTGAGCGTTTATGGAAACCATGCGTTTGCATAAGTTTTTTCCAGTCCTCAATTATCACATCCGTATCTTCCGACTGCATACCCGAAAGGTCGTACATTACAGCAATGGTTCGATTGTATTCCAAGGCAGCTTTACTTGCCGATTTTAATACTTTATCAAAATGATTTCGCCCGGATTCGCCCTTTACTTCACCCACAAAGCGTTGCATAAAAACTCCATCAATTGCATAATCCTTCATCCATTTAAAATGAAGCCGGACAGTACTTTCATCGTAGGAACTAAATGTTTTTGCAGCTGAGCCATCGGCATATTTAAATGCTGTCTCATATTGAACTTCATATTCATCCATTTCGGGCCAGATATCGATGGTGCAATAGCCCGGTTTAAATTGCCCTTCTTTGGTATAATGATACCAGCCTCTGTCTGCTCCATCGCCGGGAGCATTAAACCAACCCTGGTAACCTGCCATAACCAATCCCGGAGCCATGATGTGCTTTGGGCTCTGCTTTTGGGCAAAGCCTTTAAACGAATAAACGTTTAAAAGAAAACTAACAAGTAAAATTTGAATTAGTGTAATTTTCATCGGAATAATTTTATTTTTCATTGTGAAATCACTTAGTCATACTTTTATGTGTAGTTATGATTAAATAAGTTCATGTTTGTTTTATTTGTGGTATTAAATTAATTTTTATTGAATTCATGAACCGCATCGAGCATGGCCACCACATTTTCAACAGGAACATTAGCCTGAATGTTATGCACCGAGTTAAATACAAAACCACCATCTTTTGAGAATATATCGCACATACGCTTTACCTGTTCTTTTACTTCATGTGGTTTGCCATAAGGTAGCATTTTCTGCGTATCGACACCACCACCCCAGAAAGTAAGGTGTTTGCCATATTCTTTCTTCAAATGTTCGGGCACCATACCGGCAGCATTGATCTGTACTGGATTGATAATATCGAATCCTGAATCGATAAAAGGCTTCATAAAAGATTCCACAGCTCCACAACAATGTTTAAAAGTCTTCCATCTGGTATTTTGATGTATCCAATCGTTCACTTTCCGGTAATAGGGGGCATACAGCTCTTCATAAGCCTCAGTAGAACAAAACGTTGAATCCTGTGTACCAAAATCGGTTCCGCAAATAAATACCGCATCAATATTATTACCCACCACCTTGTAATACTTTTTAAAATTTTCGATGGCAATATCGGTTTGACGATCGAATATTTCATGCAATAAATCGGAGCGCATCAGGGTTGACATATACCATTCGGTAATATCGCGTATTCCTTTGGGGTTTTTAAGGTTCATGGCTGGTACCAGCGCAATATCGCCCAAGCCAGTTCCACCAAAATTAGCGATAATACCTTTGCCCGATTGGGCTGCATTATCAGTTTGTTCTTTCCAAAAAGCTAAATCGGCATCGCTTACAGAAGTGAATTCTTCCAGGTTATCGTCCGCTGACAGTGTTGCATCGTCAATGGGCTGTTGTCTGTTAATGGCATCGAAGAAGTAGCTGGCTTTGGGCATTTTTGCCGAAGCAGGTACCGAAGTATCCCCTTCCGGATGGATCAGCAAATCACCATTTTCATTCAGGGTAGTATTGAAATCTCCCGGGACCAGTATCTCTTGTCCCCAAAGGGTCTTAAATGGCTTCCAGTTCTCCTGGGGAATGCCAAACATATTATCCTTACCCCACAAACCGATCACATCAACCCCCAGGGCATCCAGCAGGTCATCCTCAATTTCCCCAAGCATCTGATAAGGTTCGAGAGCTTTCACAGGACGCTTTTCCAAACCAAAATAGTCCCTTAACTGATCTACGATCCATACATGTATCCCTGTAACGGCATTGGAACCAAAATCAACCGGAACCCGGTCGGGCTGCTCGTGTTGAAGGGCTTTCTTTAATCGTTCTTTTGAATTCATATTAATTTTCATTTTAAACAAACAGCATATCCAACAGTAACTGCATATAAATTTTATTAAATTACTATGGGTTATTCAAATACTGCTATTTCTGATAAACCGATGCTATTTCCTCTTCCAACTCCTAAAACGACAAATTCCATCCACTCAATTTCTTTTGTAGGAAAACTGATCTCTTTTCCAGCATATTCTGCATTAGGAAGCTCACCTATATACATAGTGGTCCCATCGCTAAGCTTAATTCCCCCAGCAATGATGTGCTCATTATGGGTAGGGCGATCGAATAACCAGATTTTACCAACTTCTATCTTATTATCCCACGATAAACGTACTTTTGCCCCAACAGTCTGCCCATCTGATGCCCATTCATTATCAGAATTATTAGGAAAACCATCCACAATCCCGTCAATTACAGCATTAGCTGAATAGCCATCGGCTGTTGACGAAACCGTAACTCTGGATTTTAAAGCCAGATTAGATTGACTGGTAAGCGGGTTGGTTTCTTCCCAGTTTCGTAGCTTTTCAGCCAGTTCCAGCTTGTTTTTTTCTTTCGGATAGTTTTCATACATTTTCTGGGTTAAAAAATTAAACTCTTGCAGAATAAAACCATATCTTCCCCCGGGAGGATTTATTCCAAGATCAGAAAAGGGGGCAAAATTTCCTGAATAACTCAGCCATGATTTGTACCCGTCTTCAGAAATAAATTTTGTAGGTATGTTCACGAAATAACCTTGTTCCCCAAAATTTTTCATATAAGTAATTAACTTCCAGGGGCCTTCAATATGATCAGACTCCAAAAAATAGGTGTCCATAAATTTTACGGTTGGCCAGCCATCAGTTATACTCATGATGTATTTATTCAGTTTGCTATTGTAGGTCATCGTTACACAGCCAGTTTTATTATTCCACTCGAAGATGGGCTGTATTTTATTGAAATCATCAGACCAAACAGGTTTTCCCTGATCATCCCTTCCACAAAAATATTCATATTTCGATTTATCATTTATGTTCTCAATGGAAGGAGTAACCCGGGTTAAATAAATTTGATCTCCACTTATCCAACTCGCATTGGCAGGTCTTGGGTCAGGGTCTTCCGGAACGGAACCATGCCCCACAAGGTATGCCTTACCATCGGGAGAATGTTCCATGTTCTTTCCGAAATCCACAAAGTGCGGAGCTCCCAGTTTAACCGTTTCGCCATTTTCGCAGGATTCCCCAAACAATGGATCGGAGCATGAATAAGGAGAATCAATCCAGGTTTTTCCATGATCTTTTGAAATACGAAAACCAACAAATGGCCCCAATGTTCCCCAGTTATAACCTGGGGGGTCACCCTTCAAACAATACGTTCCGTAATACCAGATATCATCATGAATCAGCGTTCCAGATGGATATCTCCCCCCGTAGGGAGCAGCCGATCCAGGATAAGCACCCAAAGAAATAACTTCCAGATCCATGGGATCGTCACCTATTATTTTAGCCTGTCCGGCATTTGCTTGATCCCCCCCCGCAGATCGTGCTAAACGCCATATACCGCTGACACCATCAGTATATGGAGAATACAAGTTACCATCTGATGCCCAGCTTGGATACCAGGTATCGGCATAAGTATAATCTGCATGCCGCCCTGTAAACTCCACAGCAACCAGGTCTGTTGATTTTTCACCCGGGAAGGAATCAGGAACTTCGCATTCCCATATCATTGGCCCCCAGGGTTTGTGCTTTAAATAGACGACAGACTCATTGAACTGGGCCATCAACACTTGAGAAATCAATACAAATAATATAACAAGCATTTTTCTTTTCATTTTTTTCAT
>JBFEWU010000114.1:0-12373 GCA_041546215.1 Draconibacterium sp.
CAAAATCATTTAGCCGAACTGATCCCGATCCTTCGACTGACGGAGAGGGATCTCGTGGGTTATATTCCCCGCATCTTGATGCGATAAAAAAATCAAGATACGATTGAGATACCTCGTCAGCTTGCTGCGAGGAGTTTCATTTTGAATTTAAGACTTTAAAAAGTAATTTCGACTTTAAAATTAATAAGACCAATGAAATCCTTCTACCTTGTAATAGCATGTGCCTTCGTGTTAACCGCTTGTTCAACAAAAGTAAAAACACCCGAAAATCCCAATGTAATAATCATTTTAGCTGACGACATGGGCTACGGAGATGTGCAGGCTTTAAACGAGACATCAAAAATTCCAACACCAAACCTTAATCGTTTGGCAGAAGAAGGGATAACTTTTACCGATGCACACACGCCATCGGCAGTTTGTACACCAACCCGGTATGGACTGCTAACAGGGCGTTACTGCTGGCGAAGCCGCCTAAAAAGAGGTGTGTTGAATGGGTATAGCATGCCACTCATTGAATCAGATCGCCCCACCATTGCCAGTCTGTTAAAGTTGGCAGGATATAACACCGGGATTGTGGGGAAATGGCATCTTGGTCTTGGTTTTCAAAAAACCACTGAAGGTCAATTTGATTTTTCACAAGCCTTGGATTATTCTCCCAACGATGCGGGTTTTGATTACTCCTATGTAATTCCTGCTTCGCTTGATTTTCCTCCATACATCTACGTTGAAAATCATGAAATAACTGAGTTCCCGTCGGAGCCAGTCGAAAAACATGACTTTCCTGCTTATTGGAGAGAAGGGGAGCGATCGCCTCAGTTTGTTATGGAAGAATCGCTAGACCACCTGCTTGGTAAAGCAAATTCCTTTATCGAAAAACACGCGAACAAGGAAAATCCCTTTTTGCTGTATTTCCCGTTAACGGCTCCACATAAACCGGTTTTGCCTCACAAACGCTTTAAAGGCTCAACCGAACTGGGACCGTATGGCGATTTTGTACACCAGGTTGATTATACAGTTGGAGAAGTACTGAGAAAATTGGATGAACTTAAAATCAATGACAATACCATCGTGATTTATACCAGCGACAATGGCTCGTTTATGTACCGCTACCATCCTTACGAAACCGATCATGTGGAAGATGAAACAATCCAGGCCTTTGCAGCCAATAACCATACATCAAATGGAGTTTTCAGAGGGACAAAAGCCGATATCTTTGAAGCCGGGCACCACGTACCTTTTTTTGTGCGTTGGCCCGATAAATTCGGGGGTGGAAGGAAAATCAGCAATACCATTTGTTTAACCGATATTTTTTCAACCCTCGCGGAGATTGTAAAATCGCCAAAGCCTGAGGGCAGTGCCGGAGACAGTTACAGCTTTTATAGCTTGCTGGAAGAGAAAAATGAGGAATATTCACGTGCCCCGGTGATTCACCATTCGGGAGCAGGTATGTTTGCCATTCGAAAAGGAGACTGGAAACTGATTTTAGGAAATGGTTCGGGTGGACGGGAGAAACCCAGAGGGACAGTCTTTCAGGAGCCTTACCAGCTTTTTAATTTAAAAGAAGATTTGGGTGAGACCGAAGATGTGATCGCGAAGTATCCGAGGCTGGCAGCTGAGTTGGAAGCTGAATGCCTGGAGATCAAAGGCGATGATTAGCCGGCAGTTGTTTAAGAAGGGTGTCTCGCAAAGTCGCAAAGTCGCGAAGAAGAAGATTTAACCGCCAAGGCGCAGAGACGCTAAGAGAAATAGTTAATCGCAGAGAGGCAGAGGATTTTTAGCAGGATATATTTTTAGGTGCTGTTGTATTCTTTGTGAAACTTTGTGTCTCCTTTGTGTGACTCTGTGTAATCGCTTTTTTAAAGTTTGCCTGTTTAAGAAGGAGTTAACCACAGAGGCCCAAAGGCACGAAGAAGAACCGGTCATGCTTGTTTTTTCAGTATGGTTTCTTGATTCTTAAATTGTGTATCAGGTGTTTTTTTATTTGTGAGATTTAAAATATATATCTACTTTCGTGCACGTACACGGAAATCTCATTTCCATATTAATTTTAAATTTAATCACTACTGAAATGGAGCTTGGGAAATATAGTTTCGGAGTGGGCGACCGCTTTAATCATGAAGGACTGGCACAGTTGAGTGCACTAATAAAAGCAAACAAAGCCGGGATTGCGGTAACGCCGGTTTGGAATAAATCGAACCGCGAGCACGATATTGTTCATTCCGAACCCCTGGGAACGAGGGTAGAAGCCGATGAGGCGGTTAAAAAACTCGCATGGGATAAACCCTATTGCGTGGATGCCGATCATATCAACCTGACAAACGTTGACCGTTTTATTGAACCTTGCGACTTTTTTACACTTGACGTAGCGGTATATATCGGAAATGAGTCAGCAGCGGAAGATGTTTCGGCGTTTAAATCCTCATGTGCAGAATTTGGAAGTCGGGTTGTAATTCCCGGGATTGAAGAGCCAATTGTAATAAGCGATGAGTTGCTGGAAAAAGTAGCAACAAAATATTTGGCCGCAGTGAAAGAAGCGGCAAAAATTTATGAACGGATCAAGTCAGTAAAAGGTGCCGGTAATTTTATTACGGAGGTGTCGATGGATGAAGTGGAAGAGCCACAAACCCCGGTTGACATGTTTTTCATTTTAAAAATGATTGCCAATGAAAATATTCCTGCACAAACCATAGCCCCAAAATTTACTGGCCGCTTTAATAAAGGGGTGGATTATGTTGGAGATGTGGAACAGTTTGCCAAAGAATTTGAGCAGGATGTTTTAGTTATTGATTATGCAGTGAGAAAATTTGCTTTGCCGGCCGATCTAAAGCTCAGTGTTCATTCGGGCTCAGATAAGTTTACCATTTATCCGGTTATGGCCGAAATCATTAAAAAATACGATAAAGGCATTCATGTGAAAACTGCCGGAACAACATGGCTGGAAGAAGTTATTGGACTGGCGATCTCGGGTGAGGAAGGATTGTCGGTTGCCAAGGAAATATATTCGAAAGCACTGGAACGGAAAGATGAACTGTGCAAGCCGTATGCTGATGTCATTGATATTGATGATTCGAAGCTGCCAACTGCAGAAGAAGTCGCAGACTGGACGGGAGAAAAATTTGGAAATACACTTCGGCACATTCCCGGACATCCGGATTACAACATGAGTTTCCGCCAGTTAGTACATGTGGGCTATAAAATAGCAGCCGAAATGGGAACAGGCTATACTGACTTGCTAAAGAAATATGCAGATGTTGTGGGAGGCTGTGTTGAAGAAAATATTTACGACAGACATTTAAAACGCTTATTTGATTTATAAATAGATTTACCCTCATGACTGTTTGCATTTTCAAAAAAAAGGGCATAAATCCCAGTGAAACGAGGATGAGAGGAAGAGTCTGGCTTCGGGTGAATTTTCTCCCTTGCAGCGGAGATGTCGAAGAAATTGGGGTAAAAAAAAATAAACAAAATAATGAAACGATTTATGGATAAGGATTTCCTTTTGCAAAGCGATGTTGCAAAGGAGTTATATCACAAGCATGCGGCTCATATGCCAATTTTTGATTATCACTGTCATATTAATCCAAAGGAAATTGCTGAAGACAAGCGATTTAAAAATTTAACAGAAATATGGTTGGCCGGCGATCATTACAAATGGCGGGGAATGCGATCGAACGGGATAGATGAAAAATACTGTACCGGAAATGCATCCGATTGGGAAAAATTTGAAAAGTGGGCAGAAACTGTTCCGCATACTTTACGCAATCCTTTGTTTCATTGGACGCACCTGGAGCTTAAAAAGTTTTTCGGAATTGACAAAGTTTTGAGCCCGGCAACGGCCAAGGAAATTTGGGATGAGTGTAATGCCAAACTTCAAACTCCTGAGTATTCGTGCCGGAATATTATTCGAATGGCAAATGTACATACCATTTGTACAACCGATGATCCCATTGACTCACTGGAACATCATCGTGCCATAAAAGCTGATGGTTTTGAGGTAATGGTGTTGCCGGCATGGCGGCCCGACAAGGCAATGGCAGTTGAAAATGCACTCGTTTACAATGAATATATTGCGAAATTGGAGGAAGTTGCAGGAATGAATATTTCTACTTTTGCCGATTTAATGGAAGCCTTGGATAAGCGTCATGAATTCTTCCATCAAAATGGATGTCGTTTGAGCGACCATGGTTTGGAAACATTTCTGGCCGAAGACTATAGCGAAGCAGAAATAGGGCAGATTTTCACAAAGGTCAGAGGTGGAGCAGATTTAAGCAAAGAAGAAATTTTGAAATTTAAATCGTGCATGTTATACGAGTTTGGAATTATGGACCACGCGAGAGGCTGGACGCAACAATTTCATTATGGTGTAATTCGAAACAACAGCTCACGTTTATTCTCCAAATTGGGTGCCGATGTTGGTTTTGATTCCATTGGCGATTTTGAAGTAGCCAAACCCATGGCGAAGTTCTTCGACCGTTTGGATAGAAGCAACCAGTTGGCAAAGACCATTATATATAATATTAATCCTCGCGATAATGAACTGATCGGAACAATGATTGGAAATTACCAGGACGGTTCAGTGCCGGGTAAAATGCAGTTTGGCTCGGGCTGGTGGTTCCTTGATCAAAAGGACGGTATGGAAAAACAAATGAACGCCTTGTCAAATCTTGGATTGTTAAGCCGTTTTGTTGGGATGCTAACCGACTCACGTAGCTTTTTATCGTACACCCGCCATGAATATTTCCGGAGAACACTCTGTAATCTACTGGGCAAGGACGTGGAGAATGGTGAAATACCTTACGATATGGAATTGTTGGGTAAAATGGTGGAGAATATTTGTTTTCACAATGCCCGTACCTATTTTAATTTTGCTTAAAGATTGGTGGTAAATTTAGTGCAGGATGCAAAAAAATGATTAGGAATGATATTTTTGCAATCGATTGCATCAATAAAAATTAGAACATGTCAAAAATGAATATCAAATCAAGTTCAGAATGCACCTATGATTGCATTTCTCTTGGTGAAGTTATGCTAAGATTGGATCCCGGGGAAGGCCGCATAAGAACAACACGACAGTTCAGGGCCTGGGAAGGAGGTGGTGAATACAACGTTTCGCGTGGCCTTAGGAGGTGTTTTGGCAAGAAAACTGCCATTGTTACAGCACTTGCCGACAATGAAGTAGGAGCTCTGATCGAAGACTTTATGCTTCAGGGTGGATTGGATACCCAATTCGTAAAATGGGTGGATTACGATGGTTGTGGCCGTTCGGTACGTAATGGATTAAATTTTACCGAAAGGGGTTTTGGCATCCGTGGTGCCAAAGGTGTTTCCGATCGTGGAAATACAGCAGCATCTCAATTAAAACCCGGAGATATTGACTGGGAATATATATTCGGAACATTGGGAGTGCGTTGGATGCATACCGGTGGGATCTTCGCCGCGCTTTCTGAAACTGCGGCAGAAACGGTAATAGAAGCGGTAAAAATTGCCAAAAAGCACGGCACCATTGTTTCATACGATCTAAATTACCGCCCATCTCTATGGAAAGCCATTGGCGGGGAAGCCAAAGCACAGGAAGTAAACCGTGAAATCGCCAGATATGTGGACGTTATGATCGGTAACGAAGAAGATTTTACAGCCTGTTTGGGATTGGAAGTTGAAGGGAACGATGAAAATCTGAAAGAGCTGGATTTAACGGCTTACAAAAGCATGATCGAAAATGCGGTATCGGAATTTCCAAATTTCCGGGTTATTGCCACAACATTGCGAACCGTAAAAACGGCAACTGTAAATTCATGGGGGGCAATTTGTTATTCCGATGGTGTAATTTATGAAGCCCAGCATCGCGAAGATCTGGAAATCATGGATCGTGTAGGCGGTGGCGACAGCTTTGCATCGGGTTTAATTTATGGTTTTCTTGAATTTAATGATGGAGCAAAAGCCGTGGAATATGGTGCCGCACACGGTGCATTGGCCATGACTACTCCTGGTGACACAACCATGGCAACTTTGGCGGAAGTGGAAAAGATCATTGGTGGCGGAAGCGCACGTGTTGATCGATAAACGAAAATCCATGGACAGAACCCGCATGAACTCCGGCTTAGTTCAGTTGAATGAACCCTGGATTTTTCCGGGATAGGAACAACAGATAAAAATGGCATCCGGAAAACGCATTCATAGGGAATCGTAGTTTGATCCGTAACAAAGCCCTGTTGTTAAAAAATAAAAAGATAAACAAGCGGACAATTGGAGTCTGGTGGCGCCAGACCTTTATGGAAAAGATAAACTGAAATCAGAAATACAAACTGAAATGGCAAGATTTTCAAGAATAGAAGTAGCGCAGATGATGAAAGAAACCGGCATGGTTCCGGTATTTTACCATCAGGATATAGAGGTATGCAAGGCAGTTGTAAAAGCCTGTTACGATGGTGGTGTACGTTTGTTCGAATTTACCAATCGTGGCGATTTTGCAACCCTTGTTTTCGCCGAGTTAAACAAATGGACCATTGAAAACTGTCCTGAAATGATTATGGGAGTTGGTTCCATTGTGGATGAAGGTACAGCAGCCATGTACATTGCCCTGGGAACCAATTTTGTTGTGGCTCCTTTGATTGATGAGGCAACAGCAAGAGTGTGTAACAAGCGTAAAATTGCCTGGAGCCCGGGTTGTGGTTCGGTAACGGAAATTGGGAAAGCACATGAGCTGGGAGCTGAAGTTGTGAAAATATTCCCCGGCTCACAGGTGGGCGGACCTAGCTTTGTTAAGGCAGTAAAAGGACCAATGCCCTACGCCAGTATAATGCCAACAGGAGGTGTGTCCCCCACAAAAGAGAACCTGAAACAATGGTTCGAGGCAGGAGTTACCTGTGTGGGAATGGGCTCGCAGTTATTTCCCAAAGATGTTTTGCTTGAAAAAAATTATAGCTACATTACCGACAAATGTAAAGAGGCATTGGAAATTATCAATGCTTTAAAATAATAAAGTGCTTCGGAGTGATCTGAAGCTGCAAAAACCTGATTTATGAAACATAGTTTATTCAAAGTACTCACCGTATTCTTGGTGGCTGTTTTCCTTCTCGGATGCGCACAAACCAAAAAGCATAAAGTGCTGAAATTGGCACATGGTCTAGATCCGTCTCATCCTGTTCATAAAGGTATGGTATATTTGGCCGAGCGCCTGGAAGAGAAATCGGACGGTAAGTTCACCCTCGATATTTATCCCAGTGGCCAGTTAGGTTCAGAACAGCAATGTGTTGAATTGCTGCAAATTGGTAGTTTGGCCATTACCAAAGTTTCGGCAGCTGTGATGGAAAGCTTTACGCCCAAATTTAAAGCACTGGGATTACCTTATGTCTTTCGTTCGCAACAGCATTCGTATAATGTTTTCGATGGAGAAATTGGCAAAGAAATGCTGCTGGGTACCGAAGAGTTTTGGATTCGTGGACTTTGTTTCTACGATGCAGGTTTCCGTAGTTTTTATACCATAAACAAACCCATAAATTCTCCCGACGACTTAACAGGAATGAAAATCCGGGTGATGAAAAGTCAGACGGCCATGGAAATGGTGAAGACTCTGGGAGGATCACCAACTCCAATCTCCTTTGGAGAATTGTACACAGCACTGCAAAGTGGTGTGGTTGATGGTGCCGAAAATAATCCGCCAAGTCTCTATACTTCGCACCACTACGAAGTTTGTAAACACTATTCACTCGATGAGCACACCTGTGTTCCCGATGTATTAATTATTAGTACAAAGGTTTGGAAGACTTTAACGGAACAGGAGCAAAAGTGGTTGCAGGAAGCTGCCGACGAGTCGGTGCCTGTTCAGCGTAAATACTGGGACGAATCGGTGGAAGAATCATTGCGAATTGTGCAGGAAGCAGGAGTAACCATACATCGCCCCGATAAAACAAAATTTGCCGAGAAGGTAGAAGAGCTCTTGAGTAAGTACAAAGAAGATGAAGTACTGGGTGATTTAATCACACGTATTCAGGCCGTTCAATAACCAATAAAGCTAATAGTATGACTTTTCGACAAAAATTAGATAAAGTAATTGAAATCGCATTGGTTTCAATTATGAGCATATTGGTTATCGATGTGCTGTGGCAGGTATTTAGCCGTTATGTACTTGCAGCGCCAAGCTCGTTTACCGACGAATTGGCCGGATTTCTGCTTATTTGGGTGGGTTTACTTGGTGCAGCCTATGTTGCCGGTAAAAATGAACACCTGGCAATCGACCTGCTGCTTCAAAAAACAAAGGGTGCCAAAAAAAGACGTCTTCAGATTTTTATTAATGCCATCGTCTGTGTATTTGCATTATTCGTTATGGTATTTGGCGGTGCCTGGTTGGTATATACCCGTTTTTACCTGGGTGTAACTTCTGCTGCATTGGCGCTGCCACTGGGTTACGTTTATTTAATTCTTCCCATTAGCGGAATCCTGACTATGTATTACACAATCGATAATTCATTGAACATAAAAACTGAAGAATAATGGAATTTTTAGGAGTAATTGTATTGGTAGTAAGTTTTATCCTCTTACTGGTTATAGGAGTTCCAATCGCTTTCAGTATAGGAATTTCGGGAATTTTGACCATGCTGGTAACCATTATGCCCTTGCCCGCTGCAACAACATTTGCGCAGCGAATGGCCACGGGTTTAGATAGTTTTGCACTTCTGGCCATCCCCTTTTTCGTGCTTGCCGGGAATATTATGAACAAGGGAGGAATAGCCATGCGCCTGATCGATTTTGCGCGTGTTATCGTGGGGCGCTGGCCTGCAGGACTGGCTTTTGTTAACGTATTTGCCAACATGCTTTTTGGAGCTATCTCCGGATCGGCAGCTGCTTCGGCTTCGGCCATTGGCAGTATTATGGGTCCCGAAATGGCAAAAGAGGGCTACGATAGAAACTTTAGTGCTGCAGTAAATATTACCTCGGCCACAACAGGTTTATCCATACCTCCCAGCAACATTCTTATTGTTTATTCACTGGCCAGTGGCGGAGTATCCATTACGGCACTTTTCCTTGCCGGATATGCGCCCGGTATTTTAACCGGTTTGGGTATTATGGCCATGGCCATGGCCATGTTCTCGTACAATAAGTTTGGATTTAAAGGAATGGTGCGAAATGTGTCGAAGTTTTTTGCTGTTATTGCTTCAATTGCATTGATTGTAATTGGTTTAATGAAAATAAATACCGCATTCTCGGGAGCTGTCGCAACAACTATCTATGGAGGCCTGGGCGCCGTATTTGCAGGAGGTTTCGGATGGTATGCCAGTAAACACAAGGTGGGGGCTAAAAATGCCCTGAGAACTTTCCTGCGAGCCTTCCCGAGCTTAATGATGCTGGTTATTGTAATCGGGGGTATCGTTGGCGGTTTTTTTACGGCTACCGAAGCATCGGCAGTGGCTGTGTTATATGCACTAATCCTAGCTTTTGTTTACCGCGAATTATCCTGGAATCATTTACCTGCTGTAATTTTACATTCGGTTAAAACCACCGCATTTGTGTTGCTATTGGTTGCAACCTGTATTGGTTTGTCGTGGATTATGGCTTACGAAAATATCCCGCAAAATGTGAGTGAGGTATTGTTGGCCTTAAGCGATAACAAGTTTGTAATCCTGTTGATCATTAATATGATTCTACTGTTTGTGGGTGTGTTTATGGACATGACTCCTGCAGTACTGATCTTCACGCCAATATTTCTTCCCATTGTAAGCAATTTAGGCCTGGATCCTGTACATTTTGGAATTATAATGGTATTGAACCTTAGTGTTGGTTTGGGTACACCGCCGGTGGGATCGCTGCTGTTTATCGGTTGCAGTGTAAGCCAGGTAAAAATTGAAACGGTTATAAAACCGTTACTCCCCATGTTTGTGGTCATGATAATTTGTTTGTTGCTGGTAACCTATATTCCAGAGATTTCGATGTGGTTGCCAACTACGTTAGGATTTTAGAAGGAATAAATTATAATATATGGAAAGGGCTTTTCGTTTTTCGGAAGGCCCTTTTTTGGTGGCATGGTGCATATGCGGGGAAAACTGATCAGAGCTCAAAGCTCAAAGGAAGAACGCTGAAAGTTGGGTCGGGCGCTGATAAAGATGAGATCGCTTCGTCTCCATCAGCCGGCTGACGGACGGATCTCGAAATCTTACTCCAAACAAAGATTGGATCACCGAGAGAATAATATCCCAGGTAGGGTCAGGTGCTGTTAAGGGGGAGATCGCTTCGTTCGTTTCACTCACTCGCGAATTCGTTTTCCAAAAGATTGTTTATAGCACGATTCTGCGAGGAGGCACGACGAAGCAGTCTCCCCGCACACCTGCTTACATTCTTTTCTTAGGATGCCTTCATAGCCAATAATCAAGGACAGATCTTTTTCGGCACACAAAACGCCACCGTTTCAAACCACCACCCGCTTGCGCCGAGGCTCATTCTATTCGCTGTCACCCCCGGTTAAACAGGCTGTGTGAAAATAGAAAGTTTTACACCGTGGCTTTACAGGCTGTGTGAAAACAGCCTGTGAAGCGGGATGTAAAAAAAAGCGATTTACAGCTTTATAATTTAACAGAGGCCATCACATTTTTTGCTTTCTTAGAAACATAATCGAACCTGATATCGCCTTTCCCTTCAATTAAGAATTCGTACTCCACGCGGCTGTTTCCTGTCATGGCAAAAAACTGAACTCCGGGTTTATTTTCTTTATAATCGACTTTATCTAGCCTGAGGTTGGTAATTTTGCCACCGGCAATCACATTTCCGCCCGTAACCTTTAAATGGTCCTGTACATAGAGTTTGTCTTTTACTGCCTGGGCAGTCATCGACGAAATTCCATTTTTATTTTCAACGCGCACGCGCACACGATGTATATTCTTTGAAATTTCTTTCACATCGAAAATTTCCATCTTAATTTCGGGTGTACTTTCGGCCGATAGAAATATCACTGAGGCATTGCGATGCACAAGGTCTTGCAGCATAAAAACATGTGGCAATCGCGAGCTCATTTTTACCCATCCGCCAATCTCGATCTGTCCGTAAGTGGGATGGTCATAAGATTTCCATTCTTTGTACAATTCACCCTGAACCACATTGTCGTTAAACTTTAGTTGTTTTCTGCTACCTGCAGTTTGTGCATAGCCCGATTCCGGTTCTCCTTCTGTTTTATTTCGTTTCTTATCTTCCTCATAGGTCTCCTGGTTGCGCATAAACAATTCACCTACAAATGCGTATGCACCGAAATTAAAAAAGACATGCGAAGTAAAATCACCATAGGTCGGGTACAACTCATACGAAGGGGTGTAAACATATCCCGGGGTAATTTTAACCGCTTCCTTACCTACGGCATCAAACGAGGCAATATCAGACTGAAAGAGTTTTATGGTTTTTGCTGCCGGTGCCCGCAACCACATTCCTCCCGAATTATGAAAGGCATATCCCACAATAATATTTGTTTTCGAGGCAATAAAGTCGTTGATGGCTTTCAGTCCAACTCCCGAAAGCGGGAAGTTTCCAGCACCGCGTTGAACATAAGGTGGCATCCACTCGTAACCCCAGTTGCGGTTTGGATCCAGATAGCCCTCCGAGTCCTCGTTAAAACGGCCATCGTTATCATTGTCGATCCCTTCATAACCCAAAAGTGAGTATTCTCCTTTTTCCCCGGGTTTTACGCGAACCAATACACGAGGATCGTCCGGATCGGCTTTGTAATCGCCAAACGGATCTTTAATCCGCATTTGGCAAATACTACCGTCACCATCCAGGTCATCCGGACCATCTTCGTCGAACAGTCCGTCGCGGTCGTCGTCTTTCGGAACACGTATGCTACGGTTTGAACTCGGCGTATTACCATCTTCAAAAAAGTGGTAGCGTCCATCAACATTTACAACCGGAATAATGTAGTGGGCATTTCGGTCGACTGCTTTGGTAATTCTGTCGTTTTTCCCATATTTGGTTAACAACATGTTGGCATAATATAAACAAACTTCACCGGCCTGAATTTCATTACCGTGAATATTGCCATCGACATAGACACCGGGTTTGTCCAGTTCTTCACCTGTTTTCGGATTGTGAATGGTGAGGGCATAAATTTCGCGTTCTTCTTCACTTTTCCCAATTACTTCAAGTTCTGTTAAGTCGGGATAAGCTTTGTTAAGGGCTTTTAAGGCCCTTACAACCTCGTCATAAGAATAATAGCGATCGAAACGTAAGGGAACTTCGATTTTTGTTTCATCAGCAGCTCTGCCGGCAATTGCAATAGCAATGATTGCGATAAATAATACATATCGTTTCATAATAATTAACCTCCAATATTAATTTGTTTAACATCATCGGTAAAAACCACCGACTCGATCTTAACCGTAGCTATGGGCTTCTTCCC
>JBFEWU010000451.1:0-3506 GCA_041546215.1 Draconibacterium sp.
ACAAGTATCAGGTTTCAACCAAAGACTTTACACTAGATAATACCCAAGGTTTTGGTGTGAGCATGAAAGACAACACCTTGCTTTTTTATCCCAAAAACCAAGAGGATTTTGGATTAACAGTAACTCGTGGGAATTCACTTCCTATAAAAATAGAGATAGAGGACTGGATTAATAAACGAAACTGGAAACTTAACTCCAGGGGAGATTATGAATTTGTAGTGAAAGGGCTAAAACCCAATTCAACCTACAATTTAATGGTGAATGGAGATAAAAAGCAGAGCTATTCCGCAAATGCGGAAGGGATTGTAAGCTTTTCTTACCGATGTGAAAATCCAACTTCTTTTAGTTTAAGTGAGTAAATAAACCAGGTTTTAGGGCAGACTGAGACAGAAGAATTGAAAGATGATAACGATGAATAGGATACTTAAAAGTATATTGGCATCAGCAGTGCTGGCATTGTTTGTTTCTGGCTGTGCAATGGAAAAGATAAAACCTCCAAATGTATTGTTAATTATGGCTGACGATCTTGGATTCTCGGATCTTGGTTGTTATGGAGGGGAAATGGAAACTCCAAATCTCGACAAACTGGCTTCCGGAGGTTTGCGTTTTACTCAATTCAATAACTGTGGTCGTTGTTGGCCCACCAGGGCAGCTCTTTTATCCGGATTCTATCCGCAACAGATAGGGCGTGACAATGCTCCGGGAATCTTGGGAGGAGGCAGAGGTGTACGTCCCGATTGGGCCACATTGGTTCCTGATTATTTAAAAGATGCAGGCTATCGATCTTATCATTCAGGGAAATGGCATATAGATGGAATGCCCGTTGAAAATGGTTTTGATCGCTCTTATTATCTAAGCGATCAAGGACGATTTTTTAGTCCGTTAAGACATTATGAGGATGACAAAAAACTTCCACCGGTTGAAAGGGGTACAGGATATTATGGTACTATTGAAATTGCTGATAAAGCAATTGAACATTTAAAAGAGCATATTACAAAATATGGCGATAAACCCTTCTTTTCATATGTGGCATTTACGGCCCCTCATTTTCCCTTACATGCATTGCCGGAAGATATAGAAGCCGTTGGTGATCGTTATGCCCCTGGTTGGGAAGAGTTACGGAAGAATAGATGGGAACGAATAAAAAAAATGGGCATGGTGAATGGCGATTTATCTGAGGTTGAAGAGCAGATTGGACCTCCCTATCATTTCCCGGAGGCATTGGAGATACTTGGCGACGGAGAAGTAAACCGTCCTGTCTCATGGGAAACTCTGAGTCAGGAGCAGAAGCAGTTTCAACAGGATAAAATGACGATTCATGCAGCGATGGTTGAGCGGATGGATAAGGAGATTGGACGGATAATCAATCAGCTAAAGGAAATGGATGTACTTGAAAATACCCTCGTGTTGTTTCTTTCAGATAATGGTGCAAGTGCTGAGATAATGGTAAGGGATGATGGTCATGATGCAAAAGCAGTACCCGGTTCGGCTTCTACTTATCTCTGCCTCGGTCCGGGCTGGTCGAATATGTGCAATACACCTTTCAGACGTCATAAAACATGGGTGCACGAAGGGGGTACTTGTACACCTTTTATTGCTCACTGGCCGGATGGTATTAAAGCCCGGGGTGAGTTTCGTCAAACTTATGGGCATGTTATCGATGTTGTTCCGACAATCCTCGATTTGGCCGGAGTTTCATTGGATCCCGGGAGGGAATTATTATTTCCCGGACAAACATTAAGTACGGTCTTTAAACAGGAAACAAACAAGAAATGTCCTGTTTGGTATTTTCATGAGGGGAATCGTGCCTTGCGTTTTGGCGATTGGAAACTGGTAGCTGCTAAAGATGAGGAGTGGGAACTTTATAATCTTTCATGTGACCGGACAGAGTCTTATAATCTTGCCGATAGCAATCCTGAAAAAGTGGTTGAGATGAAAAAAGAGTGGAATAAAATATTAACTGAAATTCGTAAAGTTGCTCCACAAAAGAGTGCTGGAAAGGAAAAGATTTCGGTTACATCTACAAATTTGGAATAGGAAACAATAAATGATATTATGAGAAAATTTATAATACTTCTGTTTTTACTTTGCCTGCTACTGCAATTGCAGGCTATTTCAAAAATTACCATGCCCGTTACTTTTAGCGATGGTATGGTTGTACAACGTAATACGCCGGTTCGCATATTCGGCGAGGCTCCGAAGGGAACTACCATAACGGTTCGATTCAATGGTCAGGAAAAAACAGCCATATCACAGAATGGGGAATGGATACTTAGCTTAGATGCCATGTCGGCAGGTGGGCCATACGAATTAACCATTTCAGGTGATGGAGAAACAATGACTTATACCGATGTAATGGTGGGAGAAGTGTGGCTGGCCGGAGGGCAATCCAATATGGCTTTCGGACTTCAAAGTACAATTGATTTTGAAAAGTATTTACCTGTCGAAGAAAATACCAAACTGAGATTTCTTCAAATTCCCGTAACCGAATTCGGAGAAATAAACCGGGAAGGATTAAAATGGAAAAATTTTGATCGGGAATCTGTAAAAAGTTTTTCTGCGGTTGCTTATTTTTTCGCTACAGAATTGCAAAAACGAATTGGTGTAACTGTTTGTATAATAGGTAGTTATCGTGGAGGTACCTGGAATGAAAACTGGATGACCCGGGAATCGATAGAAAGTGAACCTGAATTAAAATATTTGTTTGATAATTACGAAAAGGAATATGCAAAATTCAAGGATGAGGCAGCATACGAGGAGGCTTATCAGCAGTTTTTGATCGATGTTAAAAAATGGCAAGATAATGGTGGCTGGTCAAGCGGAGCAAGACCCATGGCACCCCTGGGCCCCAAAGCCTATCAGCGTCCCTCTGGCTTATACGAAACAATGATAAAACCATTGCAGCCTTACACAATTAAAGGATGTATCTGGTACCAGGGAGAAGGTAACTCTTCACGTCATGAAGAATTCCGAACGCTTTTCCCAACTTTTGTGGAAGGATGGAGAGAAACCTGGCAGAATCCTGAGTTGCCCTTTTATTTTGTGCAGCTTCCGGGTTATGGGAAGGGCACTACCTGGCCACAATTCAGGCAGGTTCAATTTGATTGCTGGCAAAAGATGAAGCATTGTGGGATGATTGTTTCAGAAGGCTGTAATGATGAGGAAGATATACACCCCAAAGTAAAAAAACCTATTGGGGATCGACTGGCCATTGCTGTTTCGGCTGGGGTTTACGGGCAGGGGCACATTCCTTACGGACCGGTTTTTAAATCTGTTGAGTTCCAAAACGGTAAAGCAAAAATCTGTTTCGATTATAGCGGCAGTGGATTGGTTTTGAGTAAAGAAAATACAGGCTCTTTTGAAATTGCTGGCATCGATAAAGTATTTAGGAAAGCACAGCATACAGTAACCGGGGATAATATTTTACTGTGGAATGATGAAATTATAATGCCAAAGTATGTGAGGTATGCTTATAGTCCAAATCCTGAGATGGTCTTATTTAACCA
>JBFEWU010000061.1:0-16894 GCA_041546215.1 Draconibacterium sp.
ATTTCTTCTCCTGCTAATGGTATACGAAATGTTTTCCAGGATAGCAAGGGGAATATTTGGGTGGGCACGGATGGTGGATTGTATGTCTGGAATAATGGGATATTCAAAAGATACAGTTTAAATCCTGCAGGCAAAGACGAGCCAAGTATTGTTCGGGTAATAAAAGAAAGCGCTGACGGATTACTATGGCTGGGCACAGAAAATAATGGCTTACTAATAATTGATGCTCGTGAGGGTGAAAATAAAGTGGTGAAACATATTCATAGCAGAAATAGCCAATTGTTGTCCAATATTGTCCGATCAATTTATTTCGAAACAAATTCTTCAGTCTGGATCGGAACTTTTGCAGGACTCTCAATCTATAATCAGGATGATGATTCATTTGCAAATTACACCCAATCTGATCCAGGGGAGGGAGGTGTCAGCCATAATTCAATTCGTGCCATTATTTCCGATTCAATGGGTGGGATCTGGGTGGCTACCTACCTCGGCGGAGTGAATTACTACAACGCAAAAAAAAATCTGTTTAACCATATAACATGGGATGCAGGTTTGAAAAGTGCAGCGAATAGTAATATCGTTTCTGTTTTATCAGAAGAAGGAAATAATTTGTGGATAGGAACAGAAGGTGGAGGTTTGTACCAATCGAAAGATGGCGGGAACACAATATTTCGAAGACTAAATGAGCAAAACTCTGATTTGCCTCATAATACCGTTAAAACGCTGGAGCTGGGCGATAATAAATTATGGATCGGAACTTTACAGGGTTTAAGTTGCTACGATCTTTCAAGCGGTGAAATCACGAATTATTTTCATGAACCAGGCAATGACAACTCACTTGTTCCCGGGCATATTACTGCAATTTTTTATGAAAACAGGGAGAAAATATGGATTGGATCGAACAGCAGTGGGGTGCAAATATTTAATTCTGTAACCCAAAAATTTACTTTTGTTGACCAACTGAAGGATGCAAATATTAGCTGTATTTTTCACGATTCGAAAGGTAATTTGTGGATTGGGAATGAGAATCAGTTATTGCTTTTTGATATCGGAGAGAATAAATTGCAAGACATTGCCGGGAGTATAAAAAACTGGCATAATGACTTTTCTTTTGTGTCGTTTATTACGGAAGACTCACAAAATAACATTTGGATAGGGACACTTGGGAAAGGATTATTTCTTTTGACAGAAGCTGAATTATTTTGGTTTAATTCTTCAAACGGACTAAACGATAATTCTGTTAACTCACTGCTGGAAGGCGAGAGGAATCAATATTGGATTACGACCAATAAAGGACTTTCGAAGATTGAAATGAATGACGGTATCGGGGGTGATCCGCAAATAAACTCACACTCTTACTCGGTAAACCA
This sequence comes from Draconibacterium sp., assembly GCA_041546215.1. Classification (GTDB taxonomy): domain Bacteria; phylum Bacteroidota; class Bacteroidia; order Bacteroidales; family Prolixibacteraceae; genus Draconibacterium. Next base: position 1,371 of record JBFEWU010000061.1, read on the forward strand.
AGGTGTACAGGGACTGCAGTTTTCTCCTAATTGTGCACTAATTTCAAGTTCAGGAGAATTATTGTTTGGTGGCATTAACGGGCTCAATTCCTTTCGCTACGATAAAATACTTGATCTCGATTTTTATCCGGAACTTGTACTGGAAGAACTAAGCATAGATTATCAGAAAATTATTCCAGGGAATGACAATTCGCCCCTGGATAAAAGCCTGAATGCAACACAAAAATTAACATTAGACTATAATCAGCGCGATTTCTCTATCTCATTTACCGGAATAAATTTTATAAATCCGGATAAAAACAATTACCGTTATATGGTTTCGGGTATCGACGATGCCTGGATTGAGATGGGAAAACAGAGTGATATTCATTTTACGTATTTTCCGGTAGGCTCTTACGAATTAAGGGTTCAGGTTTCCACAAATACGAATAAATGGAATGATTCATACAAGAGTTTAGTCATTACCGTTCTTCCTCCCTGGTGGAAATCCTGGTGGGCTTTTCTAATCTATGGACTATTCCTGGTAGCTATGCTGATGCTGTTTTTTGTGTTAACACAACGCTGGGCAAAAATGAAGAATCAGTTGGAGATGGAACATTTTCAACGTGAAAAGGAAAGCGAATTGCATCAGTTAAAACTTAAGTTCTACACCGATGTATCTCATGAATTAAGAACACCTTTAACACTTATTCTGGCCCCATTGGAAAATCTGATTTCAAAAACCGAAATACCCAATCGTTTTCGAAATCAGCTTTTACAAATTCAGCGCAGTGGATTAAGGTTGATGCAGTTGGTAAATCAAATTCTTGATCTCCGTAAACTGGAAACCGGGCACGAAAATCTGCAAGTGGCAAAAGGGAATATCATACGTTTTTTCTCTGAAATAAGTTTAGCGTTTAAAGAAGTGGCAACTTCCAGAAATATTAATTTCGAGTTTAAACCGCAAGAGGATGAACTAGTGCTTTGGTATGACCGGGATAAGTTGGAAATAATTCTGAATAACTTGCTTTCGAATGCCATAAAATATATTTCTACGGGAGGTACAGTTCAATTAATACTGAACAAAATAAGTGGTAGTGAAATTGATAAAGGCATAACTGGCATCAATAAAACAATTGATTATCTGCAAATAAGTGTAATCGATAATGGGGAAGGATTAAGTGACGATCAGCTTGAAAAAATATTTGAGCGCTTCTATTCGAAAAACGAAACCGGCAAAAATAAAGTACCAGGATCGGGAGTTGGCCTGGAACTTACCCGGCGTATGGTTGAACTGCATAAAGCTGCAATTAGCGTTACCAGTAAGCATGCTGAAACCGGCATAAATGAAACCATTTTTTCGGTTTACCTGTCACTCGATGAAACCATTTATTCAAAAGAAGAACTGGATAAGAATTTTAAGAACAGTGAAGATCCAAGTCTTTATACGTTCGATTTTTTGCAGCGCGAAAGCGTAGTGGAGTTATCGGCAGAAGAAGCATTGGAAAACCGAACCGATGAAGAGTTTGAACGACTGTTGATAATTGAAGACAATGCAGAGGTACGGGCCTTTATAAAAGAACTTTTTGCTGATGATTACGAGATTAGCGAAGCCGACAACGGTAAAAGTGGTTTGGAAAAGGCCATTGAAACCAATCCTCAGTTAATTATCAGTGATATAATGATGCCCGTTATGGATGGAATCGAACTCTGTAAACATATAAAAACGGATGCGCGTACCAGTCATATACCTGTTATTTTACTTACCGCCCGAACTGCACTTACCTTTAAGTACGAAGGACTGGAAACCGGAGCTGATGATTATATTACCAAACCTTTTAGTGCCCGCTATCTGGCCTTGCGTGTAAAAAACCTGATTGAGCAACGCCGAAAAATTCAAGAGCATTTTAAACAGGAAGCCATTTGTGATCCGGGTACAATTACTCTTACTTCGGTTGACGAAAAGATATTGAAAAAAGCGATGGATTATATCACCGAAAATATGGCCAATCCAAGCTTGAGTGTGAATAAAATCAGTGAGCATGTGGGTTTAAGTCGCGTTCATTTTTATCGAAAAATAAAAGCACTTACCAATCAAACAGCGGTTGAGTTTGTTCGAAGTATAAGACTTAAAAGAGCAGCATCATTGTTGGAACAAAACAAATTGTCAGTAAAAGAAATCCGAAACATGGTCGGTTTTGAAGACGCGAATTATTTCCGGGATTGTTTTAAGGACCAATTCGGAGTAAGGCCTTCCGAGTATCATTTGAGGTCGAATCCGGGATAATTTATGAATAGAGCAAAGAACAAAGAGCAAAGAACAAAGAAGCAGTGATCAGTGGTCAGTGTTCAGTGTTCACTATCCCTGTTGTCGTTGTTCTCATTTATTGAGTATCAGAATATCGGAGTATTAGAATATTAGAATTTATTGACCAAGCTATTAATCACTAATCAATAATCATTAATCAATTCCTGTAGGAATCATACAGGCCTATCGTGGAGGAACCGAAATCGAAACCTGGATAAGTCAGGATAAAATCGATATGGATTTAAGCCTGCATCGTGTAAGAGAGCGCCGTTCGCAAATGGACCCGGAGTCAGAGGATGCGCGTAAGAATTATCCATCGATTCATTTCAATGGTCAAATACATCCTTTAATAAACATTCCTGTAAAAGGTTTTATTTTTTACCAGGGAGAAAGCAATACCAAAAGGGGATTGGAGTACGGGCAAATGCTGGAAGCATTAATAGACGACTGGAGAGCTCAATGGAACCTGGGCGATCTGCCGTTCTATTACGTTCAGCTATTTAACATGGGTATTGCCGGCAGCAGAATTTATGAAGAGAGCAATTGGGCTGATACCAGGGATCAGCAATTAGGACTTCTATTTAAAGACATTGATAATATCGGGATGGCAGTTAGTATTGATACCAATGAAGACCCTGATAATGCAGTTGCCAGAATCAGGATTCATCCAAAAAATAAAAAACCGATTGGGGAAAGGCTGGCACTACTGGCCATGGAACATACGTATGGAGAAGATACTTTAGGAACAAGTCCGTTTCTAAAAAGCAGTTATATCTGTCATGATTCCGTCTATGTTGTTCTTGAAAATGCCTATGCAGGTCTGCAACCGGCTAAAATTGGAGAGGATCTGCGTGGATTTGTAGTGGCGGGTGCTGACCGTAATTTTTATCCTGCTTCAGCAACTATTGTCAACGACAGCATAATTGCCTTGAAAAGTGAACGGGTTAAAATTCCGGTGGCAGCAAGGTATGCATGGTCGAAAAATCCCGATTGTAACCTGGTAAATTCTGCAGGATTGCCGGCATCTCCTTTCAGAACGGATCAATGGCCTTCGGGTTATGATTATTAAGATTTCCAAATTGAAACCGGTAAAACCGGTAAGTTGGCTTAAGGTACAATGATGAGGGAGTTTGCTAATAGACGGTGTAACCGAGGACACTTTCACGAATCTTAAGAACCTTATTGTCAAGATCGATTAAAGGTATGATAAGTAACAGATAATGAATTACATATGGCTGTTGTAAATGTGTGATGTAACATTTGCCATGGCTTTTTGATACAGAAAAGATGCAATAGGTTACATTTCTCCAGCACCCCCGTAACAAAGATCTTCGTTAAAGATCATTAATCCCAATACATTTGAAAATCAATAACCGTGCTTATGAAAAGTCCTAAAAAACGACTATTATTTTCTATTCTCATTAGTGCAGCAGTCATTGCCGTGCTAATTCTTTCTTTAATCTACATTTTATTATAAATCATTTCAAATTATAAATCTATAAACTTATGAAAATCAAATTTCATGTAAAAAAACTAGGTATTCTGTTAGTCGCAATATCGATGGCTTTGAGCAGTTTTGCTCAGAATAAAACAGTCAGCGGTACGGTTAACGATGATGATGGCACATCCTTGCCTGGCGTTACGGTAGTAATAAAAGGAACAACCCAGGGAACTGTTACCGGTGCCGATGGTACTTTCTCTATTCCAAACGTACCGGAAGATGCCGTTCTATTATTTTCTTTTGTGGGATTAAAACTTCAGGAATTGCCTGTTGCCGGGTTAACAACTTTAAATGTTGTTATGGAGCAGTCCCAAATTGGTCTCGATGAGGTTGTTGTGGTAGGTTATGGTACCCAAAAGAAAAGCGACATTACCGGAGCTGTTGCATCAGTTGGACAGGATCGTTTGGAACAAATTCCGAATACCAACTTTGCCCAGGCATTGCAAGGTGCTGTTCCCGGGATAAATATTTCAACCAATTCGGCCAGTGCTGAGGGAGGCGATATGAGCATAATGGTACGCGGACGTAATTCCATAGAAGCCAGTAATACGCCGCTTATTGTATTGGATGGTATTCCCTATGGCGGAAGTATCTCAGAAATTAACCCTGACGATATTCAATCGATCGAGGTATTGAAAGATGCTTCGTCGGCTGCTATATATGGTTCGCGAGGTGCAAATGGAGTTATCCTGGTTACCACGAAGCGGGGTAAAACCGGAAAACCTACCGTTAACTATAACGGATATTATGGGATTCAGGATATTGCAAGTTTACCTGAAATTATGGATGGTGAACAATTCTGGGCGTTTAAAAATACCCGTAATCCTGAAGATATAACCGATTCCGAGCGTGAGATGTACGAGTCTGGTCAATGGACCGATTGGATTGATGTAACAACACGTACAGGTAAAAAACAACAGCATACCTTATCGCTTTCGGGAGGAACAGAAAAGATGAATTACTTCCTATCGGGTACTTATCTCGATGTTGAAGGAGTAGCAGTGGGCGACGATTTCAAACGCTATTCCTCACGCATAAACCTGGAGGCTGAAGTTACCGATTGGTTTTCTTTGGGTACGAACACCCAATTATCACTGGCCGACCGAAGTGGTTTTGCTCCAAACTGGAGTGGGGGTACCGCTGGTGCGTTCTGGATGAATCCATTAACCAAAGCTTTTGATGAAGAGGGAAATCCTTCGATTTATCCCTGGCCTGAAGATATATACTGGGGAAATCCACTGGCAGGAACACTTGCTGATAGTAAAGACAAACGCTATACAGTTTTTACAAACAATTATGCAATCGTGAAAGTTCCGTGGGTTTCAGGTCTTCAGTATAAACTGAATACAGGGGTTGAATATGCCAACCGCGAGCGTGCCAGTTATTATGGTCGCGACACAAAACAGGGTGTTGAAAATGGTGGGGAGTCGGATGTTCGTAATCGTGTAGACAACGATTATACCGTTGAGAACATTTTATCCTACACGAAAGAGTTTGGTTTACATAAAGTCTTTGCCACAGCCCTGTACAGTTATCAGCAAAGCAGTTACGAAGAGCATCGTATCGAATCCCAGGGATTCCCCAACGACGTGCTTACCTGGCACCAGGCATCAACAGCGAATCTTGTTGATCCATCATCGGGCTACAGAAAAGAGACTATACTTTCACAAATGTTGCGTTTGAATTACAGCTTCGATAGCCGTTATTTGATCACTTTAACCGGAAGGCGTGATGGTTTTTCAGGATTTGGTTCGAACCGAAAGTGGGGAACTTTTCCTTCACTGGCACTGGGATGGAACATGGCGAATGAGAGTTTTTTCGAAAGCATTGATTTTATGAACCAGTTAAAACTTCGTGCATCGTACGGTGAGAATGGTAACCAGGCCGTAGGTCCCTATGAAACTTTGGCCCGCTTATCAGAACGTTCTTATCTTGACGGAACTGCAACTGCCCCCGGCTACCGCCCTACCAAACTAGGTAATCCTGATTTAGGCTGGGAATCCACTAAGTCTTATAATTTTGGTCTCGACTTTGGATTTTTTGATGGCAGAGTGGCAGGAAGCATCGATGCTTATAACTCAGATACTTACGATCTGTTGTTGGATAGGAGTATTTCGCCTGTGCATGGTATTACCAGTATCACCGAAAACATTGGAGAGGTAAACAACAAAGGCTTTGAAGTGATGATCCACTCCTATAATATTCAGCAGCAAGACTTTACCTGGAATACCTCGGCAACTTTTTCGTATATGAAAAACGAAATTACCAGTCTTTATGGTTACCTGGATGAAGATGGGAACGAGATAGACGACCTGGGAAACCGTTGGTTCATTGGACAGCCAATTCGCGTAAATTATGGGCGTGTATTCGATGGTATCTGGCAACTTGATGATGATATCGCCAACTCGGCACAGCCCAATGCAATACCCGGCGATGCAAAAATTGTTGACCAAATTACGGTCGATACCGATGGCGACGGTATCCCGGATGAAGCTGATGGAGTTATTAATGATGATGACCGTGTTATTCAGGGGCAGCGCGATCCCAAGTTCCTGTGGAGTTTTACCAATACAATTAGCTACAAGGCATTTACCTTAAATTTCTTCATGCATGGTGTCCACGGAAATAAAAAGAGGAACTCGTTAATGACTGATGATGTATGGAGCAGTCGAAGGAATACAACACAAAAAAACTGGTGGTCGGAAACCAATCCATCCAACGATTGGATTGGGAACTCGGAAGACAACAATACGCATAATGCTACTTTTATTGAAAAAGCTGGATTTGTAAGGCTGAAAGATGTTACACTATCTTACGATTTACCAAAGACTTTAACTTCTAAAATCGGATTTACTAAACTTCGGGTTTATGCAACTGGAAGAAATTTACTGACGATCACCGATTACAACGGTCTTGATCCGGAGTTTAGTGGTGACAGAGATATTCCTTTACAAAGAGAATATTTGGTGGGATTAATCCTTGGCTTTTAATTAACTTCTAAAAATGAGAAAAATGAAGACATTCAATAAAATATTTATACTGTTGGTATTTCTTGCTGTGGGCTTTGCCTGTTCAGAGGATGAATTGATAGAAAATCCGCCACATATTTTGGCAGCCGATAATTTATATGTGGATTATGCCGGATTTCAGGCTGGAATAAACGGACTTTATGCACAGTTTCGTAGAGAACGTGCCGGTGAAACCTGGGGAAGTTCTAACGACTTATTAATCGATCCTGCACTTTCCGGTGTCGATAACTGCTTTGGAAATCATCGCTCGGGATGGGCGCAAATTGGCAATGCCTGGGGAACCCGAAATAAACCAACGGAAGGTCATTATAGGAACTTCTGGAACTGGCTTTACAGCACCATTAATGCTGCGAATACCATCATTGCGCGTGCCGAAAATCCGGATGTAAAATGGACCGAAGAACAGAAAAATAAAACCCTGGCGGAAGCCCGTTTCTTCAGGGCATGGTGTTATCGTCACCTTACTTTTATGTGGGGCGATGTACCATTAAATATAAATGAATCGAGTGGTAGTAATATAATTACCGACTGGGAACGCACACCTGTTGCCCAGGTTCGGCAGCAAATGGAAGAGGATTTACTTTTTGCTGAGGCTAATCTTCCCGAATATCATGAAGAAAATGGTAGAATTGCAAAAGTAGTGGCTCAACATTATCTGGCAGAATTATATCTAAGCATTGGCGAAAACGGAAAAGCCAAACAAAAGGCACAGGCTGTGGTCGATAACCCGAATTACAGTTTGGTGACTCAAAGGTATGGTGCAGAATCCGGAAATCCCACCGGTTCTCCATTCTCCGATATGTTTATCAATGGAAATACAAATCGTAGCGAAGGAAATACCGAAGAACTTTGGACCGTTCAGTGCGAATTGGAAGTTATTGGTGGAGGTTATAACATTATGCGCCGTTGGTTCCGGAACCGTTTGTACAGCGGTTTTAAACCTTTTGGTAAATCAAATGCAGTTGCTTTTTCCGTTGATAATGGTGGACGTGGTATAGGTCGAGTTGGTCCGACACGATTTGCCATGGAACTTTACGAAGATGGTGACGACCGGGGAAGCGATGAAATGTGGTGGACTTTTGCAGTGCTGAATAATCCTGATGCTATTCCGAGCGGACATGCCCTTGGCGATACTTTCTGGATTAACTGGGAGGGCAAAAACGAAAAAGAAAAGAACTATTACTGGCCCAGTACAGCCAAATGGGATTATGCCAATCCAAATGATTTGTCAGGAGCTCGTAGCTATAACGATATTATTTACCTGCGCCTGGCAGATACTTACCTGTTATTGGCTGAGGCACAGTTGTTAACCGATGGTGCTGCAGCTGCTGCTGAAACGATTAATATTATTCGTCGAAGAGCGAATGCAACTGAAATTACGGCAGGTGATGTAACAATCGATTTTATTTTGGATGAAAGATCAAGAGAGTTGTGGTCGGAAGAGCACAGAAGATATACCTTGTTAAGAATGGGCAAATGGTTCGAAAGAACTCAAATGTACAATAAGGTTGCCGGTGATAATATTACCGAAAGGGATAAATTATTCCCGATTCCTCAAACGGTTATCGACGCCAACTTAACCACTCCTATGGAGCAAAATCCTGATTATTAATACATAGTTTGATTAGTTTGATTAGTTTTAAAAAGTCAGGGTCTCATTTATTGAGACTTTGACTTCACCTTTTTGTCTGACCTAAATCTTCTAACATGGGTTATTTTAAAAGAATTATTAAACCTGTTGTATGCGTATTGGCAATATCATTGCTCTATTTTACAAATGCTTTGGCACAATTCTCATTTGAAAATTCTTCTGTAAATACGAGCAAAAATGGTGTAAAATCAGTACGTCTTTTAAACGAAGTAAGTACCAGCGCAGTGCTAAGCCAATATGGAGGAAACAAGAATGTGAAGGTGGAAGGTTCAGGTTTTTTCCAAATTAAAAAGTTTAATGACGTTTGGTATCTCGTTGATCCGGACGGGTATCTCTTTTTTACAATTGGTGTAAATTCAGTTTCCTTGGGAGGTGAAATGAACCTTCCGGAAATACTTTGGGAAATTGGTGCAAATACCCTGGGGTGCTGGTCGGATGAAACCATAAATGAAGGGGAGGCTCACAAAATGCCCTATTGCCCGCGTTGGAATTTTATGGCTAGCTATAAAAATTCTTCCCAACGCACGAAAAATTTGTTTGCCGATGGAATTATTCCGGTGTTTGACGCCGATTATCCGGAATTTTGTGATAACCACGCTCAACAGCTGTCAGAAAGAAAGGATGATCCTCATTTGCTGGGACATTTCTCCGATAATGAATTACCCATTTATGATAATTCAACATACGGCAATTTGCTCGACCGTTTTTTGGCCATTCCCGATAAATCAGATCCAAATTATCTCGAAGCAAAAAACTGGATAACAAGCCGGAAAGGACAAAATTATTCCATTTCCGATGAAGACCGTGAACAGTTTCATGGCTTTGTCACCGGTACCTATTATAAAATTACGGGCGAGGCCATAAAAAAATACGATCCCAATCATTTATACCTGGGGAGTCGCTTGCATGGAGCGGCGAAAAGAATGCCTTCCATTTTTATTGAAGCCGCGAAATATGTAGACATGATCAGCATAAATGTTTACGGAACATGGACACCTTCAAAGGAGCAGATGGATATGTGGTCGGCCGGAGGAAAACCATTTTTTGTAACCGAATTTTATGCCAAAGCCGAAGATTCCGGTTTGGGTAATGCAACCGGAGCCGGTTGGCTGGTGCCAACCCAGGAGGACAGAGCCCGGTTTTTTGAAAATTTCACCCTTGCTTTAATTGAACACCCAGGCTGTGTGGGGTACCATTATTTCAGGTACATCGACAACAACGATTCAAATAAAGGATTGCTCGATGAAAATTACCAGTGGTGGGAACCCCTGAAAAGTTCTTTTTACAAAGTTGCACGCGACATTTACGGCTTACGTGAGTTTTTTACCGGGAAAATAACCGGATACAATGGATACAAGTCAAACAACGGTTTGAAAATTTATTCCGATCAGTTGTCAGGGAAAATCAATGTTACACAGGCCTCTCCAGGTGATCTGTCAGAAATAAAAATCTATTCACTGAGTGGCGTATTGCTGGATTGTCATTCTAACATAACCTTGCCTTTTTCCTTTAACTGGCCGAATTGTGCCCCCGGTCTATATATTGTGAAAGTAGATAACAATACAAATTCAATTTCAAATAAAGTTGTAAAAAATTAGATGAGACTATCACCAAAGTTCAGAACGGGAAGCATAATAAATTCAGGCCTGTCTGTTTTATTCACAATTATTTGCTTTACTGTGATACAAGCGGCAAGCCTTGGTCAAACTATAAAATCTGAAAAAAATCGCCCCAATGTAATTCTTTTAATGGCCGACGACCTTGGCTGGGGCGATGTAGGTTTTAACGGAAATAAAAATATTATTACGCCGAATCTGGATAAAATGGCAAAGTCAGGCATTCGTTTTACCAATTTTTACGCGGCAGCCCCACTTTGTTCACCAACACGCGCCAGCGTTTTAACCGGGAGAAGCCCATTCCGGCAAGGGATTTTTGCTGCACATACCGGGGCAATGCGTCCGGCAGAGATAACCATTGCCGAGCTGCTGAAGAAGGAAGGTTACCTGACCGGATTTTTTGGGAAATGGCATTTGGGCTGGGTAGAACCCGATAAAGTGGAAACAAGAGGAAATTACTCGCCGCCATGGCATCATGGTTATGATGAAACATTTGTAACAAAAAGTGCTGTTCCAACCTGGAATCCAACGCGATATCCTGAAAACTGGAACGGATTTGGGAAAGGAAAAAACGGTGAATGGGGTGGTTCAGTTTACGTGCAAAACGGTGAGCCTGTTACCGAAAATCTGGATGGCGACGACAGCCGGATCATTATGGACCGCGCCATTCCATTCATTGAAATGTCAATCAAAGAGGATCACCCTTTTTTTGCAACCATCTGGTTTCATGCGCCTCACGAACCGGTTGTTGCAGGGCCTGAATACCTGGCGAAATACCCTGACCTGCCCGAAGAGCAAAAGCATTTGTATGGTTGCATTACGGCCATGGACGAACAAATCGGCCGGCTGCGTAATTTTTTAAATGAAAAAGGAATTTCCGAAAATACCCTTGTTTTCTTTTGCAGCGATAATGGACCTTCCGATCCCCTGGCAAAAAAGGGAATTGCATCTGCCGGCCCATTCCGGGGACACAAACACCAGATGTGGGAAGGTGGACTTCGTGTTCCGTCGTTAATCGAATGGCCCGAAAAAATTAAAGCAGGTCAAAATACCAGTTTTCAGGCAAGTACTGTCGATTATTTGCCAACCATTCTTGAAATAGTAAATCTGCCTCAAATCAAAAAAATACCCATGGATGGTGTGAGCCTGGTTCCGGTTTTAAATGGTGAATCAAAAGAACGTCCAGTGCCCATTGCATCGGGCTACCAGAGATTGAACAAGGACATTGAACTGTACGCCTATATTAGTGGGCAATATAAAATCTGTATTCCTGACAAAGGAGAGGAAATGATGCTTTTTAATTTGGAAAAAGATCCATATGAAACGAAAAACCTGGCAACTGAAAAGCCCGGTATTCTCACTGAACTGAAAGCTGATCTGGAAAAAGTAAAAACTTCGTGGAGAGAAAGTCGTGAAGGGAAAGATTATCAATGGTGATATTTGAAAAATAAGTAAAAATGAAAAATTCAATTTATTTCATACTATTCTGTTGTCTGGTTGTTGCCTGCGCAATTCCATCTCAGAAAGACAAAGACGTGGAGGAACAAAAATACATAATGGTGGATGCCAAAGTAAGGGTTTATCACAAAGATGGAACAAGAACCTACAACGATTATAAACCCTTTGGAACCCGTTCCGTTGCTATTTTAGCCGGATACAAGCCACCGGATGAATTACCAAAACTAAGCAAATACGGAGGCGATACAAATTATCAGGAAGAAGCCACGGGATTTTTTCACGTTAAAAAAATTGACGGTCGCTGGTGGGGAATCGATCCACTTGGCTATCGGTATGTAAATATAGCTTTAAACAGTATTAATACCCGCGGCTCGGAGGGAACAAAAAAAGCCCTGGTGGAGAAATTTGGCTCCAGTGTAAACTGGATGAATGAAACCATCGGTTTGCTGCACGAAACCGGATTTAGCTGCGCCGGATCATGGTCGGATCATGAAGCCATAATTGAGGCGAATAAAACGGCGGAAAGACCAATGGCCTATACCATAAACTGGAATTTTATGAGCAATTACGGGAACGCTCGGGGCGGGACTTTTCAACAACCGGGGCATGTCGGATACCCTAATAATGCGATTTTTGTTTTCGATCCGGAATTTGAATCTTTTTGTGACGAACATGCAAAACAATTGGTTGAATACAAGGATGATCCGAACCTGTTTGGTCATTTCTCCGATAACGAAATGCCCTTTAAATTTAATGCCATCGATAATTATCTGTCGTTGCCCGAGGGTGACCATGGAAGAAATGCAGCCGAAAACTGGTTAAATGAACAGGGGATTACAAAAGAAAAAATTACCGATCAACACCGCGAAGAATTTATGGCCCTGGTTGGCGAAAAGTATTTCTCGGTGGTTTCGGACGCGATTAAAAAATACGATCCTAACCACATGTATATAGGTGCACGGTTTTACAGCAACGAGAAACACCACAAGCGGTTTATGCAAGCAGCAGGAAAGTATCTCGACATCGTTTCCAACAATTATTACAACCACTGGACTCCCGATTCAACCCATATGGCAGAATGGGCAGACTGGACCGGGAAACCCTTTATAATTACCGAATATTATACCAAAGGAGAAGATTCAGGAATGGGGAATACCAGTGGTGCTGGCTGGATAGTACGTACACAAGAAGATCGTGGGCTTTTCTATCAGAATTATAATCTGGCTCTGCTGGAGTCTAAAAATTGTGTGGGCTGGCATTATTTTAAGTACCAGGACAACGACCCGACAGCAAGCGGTGTCGATCCTTCGAATGTAGATGCCAACAAAGGCATTGTAAGTAACCGCTACGTGCCATGGACACCAATGTTGGATAAAATGAAAGAACTTAACCAACAGGTATACGATGTGATCGAATATTTTGACAATAACTAAAATTAAAATGAAAAGAATAGCAGGCTATCTTATTTTAATCATTGTTCTCTTGGCATGCAACATGCAAAAAATAGAAGAAGTTAAACATCCGAATGTATTGTTTATTTCCATCGATGATTTAAACGATTGGGTGGGTGCATTAAAAGGAAATTCGCAGGTAAAAACTCCGAATATGGACCGGCTTTTCGATCAGGGTGTGCTGTTTACCAATGCCCACTGTTCGCAGCCGGTATGCACTGCTTCCCGTAATTCTTTATTAAGCGGATTACACCCAAGTACCTCAGGGTGGTACAGTTCAACTACAGCTATGCGTAAATCGTATGATGCCGTAATGGGAGATCATAAAATGCTGCCGCAGTACTTTAAAGATAACGGTTACAAAACCATGGCTGTCGGTAAAATCTTTCACCAGGGAGTCTCGGACTATAAAGACCGCACTGCCGATTTTTGGGATGAAGTTGCACCCGATTATAAAGTCCCGAAAGATTTGAAAGACCGTGGGGATGGTTATGGAGGAACAAAATTTTATCCCTTCCCAAAGGAGGGTAGTCAGATTGTTAATCACTACGGAAAGGACTTTGCCAGTGGACATTCGCTGTGTTATGGGGCTCTGGACAGGGATGATATGCCTGGAGGAAAAATGTTCGATGAGTTGATCTCTGAATGGGCAGTTAGCCGCTTGGGTGAGGAACATGAAAAACCATTTTTTTTGGCGGTAGGATTTGTCCGCCCTCATGTGCCATATACGGCACCCAAAGCGTTTTTCGATTTGTATAATTTGGATGAGATTGAGGTTCCTGAAGTTCCTGAAGATGAAATGGCAGACATTCCGATAATGGGTAAATCCATTGCATTTGGAACCATAAAAACCGGTGATCATTACGCGGTTACGAACTTAAGTAATACCTACTGGAGAGAGCTCGTTTACGGGTATCTGGCTTGTGTGTCATTTGTCGATCATGAGCTGGGGAAGGTAATCAAGGCCCTGGAAAAGAGTAAATATGCCGATAATACGGTTGTTGTTCTCTGGTCGGACCATGGTCAGCATTTGGGAGAGAAAAAACACTGGCGGAAACAGGCCTTGTGGGAAGAATCGACAAAAGTTCCCTTGTTTTACAAATTACCCGGACAATCAGAAGGATTTAAGTGCGATGAAGCAGTTAGTCTCCTGGATATTTACCCCACTTTGGCTGAAATTTGTAATCTTCCTGAAGCACCAAAGTTAGAAGGTAACAGCATTGTGCCTTTATTGGAAGATCCTGGTTTGGAATGGGATAAGCCTGTGTTAAGTAGCTGGTACTATAAAAATCACTCCATCAGAACCAATAAATGGCATTATATAAAGTATCGCGATGGTGGGGAAGAATTGTACAACCACGAAAACGACCCTGGTGAGCATGTGAATCTGGCTGGTGATGCCGATTATAAAAGCATTACTGCTGAGCTTCAAAAGCAATTGCCTGAAAAAGATGCGTTGCCTGCAGGAAAAACAGAATGGGAGGGCGATAAGCTTGATCAGCGAATAGAAAGCTGGATGGAAACTGATTCCATTCCGGTGTGGTTACGGTAATTTTATGGCTTGCGTAATGAATACTTCCTTAAAAATAAAGATTCGATTTTTACTGCTTGCTGCGGGATTGCTTGCAATGCCGGCAATCCTGTTATACGCATGCAGTCAAGGGCATAAACCCAAAATAGTATATATCAATTCTTACCACAAGGGGCATCCTTCAAGCGATGAGATCATGCAGGGATTTATGAAAGATATGCCTGAGGATAGCTTCGAAATCCATTCCTGGCACATGGATACCAAGCGCAACAATTCTCTTTCGTATATCGAAAATAAGGCAAATGGCCTGCTGGATTCTATCCTGGATGTAAATCCCGATTTACTGGTAGTTTCTGACGATAATGCGGTGAAGTATATTGTTGAACCAAACCTTGAAAAGCTTCGTATGCCTGTGGTTTTTTGCGGAGTCAACTGGACCGCTGATGCATACAGGCTTCCACGGGAACAGGTTACTGGAATACTTGAAATACTTCCGCTGAGACACGCCGTTAAGGCATTGAAAAAGGACTATCCTGATGCCCGGAAATTGCTTGTTTTAAATGAAAATACAACTACCTCACGGAAGGAAGAGGAGATTTTAGAAACTATTTTCAGTGCTGAAAACCTGGCTTCTTCTTTTCGTTTGGTCGACAATTATGGGGAATGGGAAAAAGCATTCCTGGAAGGAAATGAGAACTATGATCTTATTTATTTTTCAACCCGTGCTGCCATAAAAGAGTGGAATCATAACAAGGCAATTACATTTATTTCAGAAAATATCAAGGTACCGGTTTTTACCTGTGAGGATTTTATGATGCCCTATGCTGTTTTTGGAGTCACAAAAATTGCTGAAGAGCATGGAATATGGGCCGCTTCGGCTGCCAAACGGATATTGTCGGGTGGTAGCGCCAATGAAATTCCCATTGCAAAAAACAAGGAAGTAGCCCTGTATTTGAATCGAGATATGGCACATAAAATAAATTTTGTTGCCGGTGATACC
>JBFEWU010000479.1:0-3231 GCA_041546215.1 Draconibacterium sp.
TGTTTAAAGCGCATCCCTCCCAGAGTTATCACACTCAGGTGTTTTTCGGTTTTACCGAAACGCCTGTACTCCATCCCTTGCTTTTTGTTTAAAATTTTTTGCATTATTCCTATAAAAATGGCTTCTGCCAAAGTTAAACATATAAAGCAGGGAAACGATTCAGAGCCTGAATTGTTTAGTTCTTATTCTTTACATATTTCTCCAGCCACCGGTCTTGCTCCCAAAGCATGTGTAAAATACTTTCACGGGCGGCGTATCCATGGCTTTCTTTGGGTAACATTACCAAACGTACGGGAGCGCCCAGGCCTTTCAAGGCATTAAAATAACGTTCACTTTGCAGCGGGTAGGTCCCCGAGTTGTTGTCGGCAACACCATGAATCAGCAACAATGGCGTTTTCATTTTGTCGGCGTGCATAAAGGGGCTCATGGTATAATAAACCTCTGGCGCTTCCCAGTAACTGCGTTCTTCACTCTGGAATCCGAAAGGTGTCAAAGTGCGATTGTATGCACCGCTTCGGGCAATTCCGGCCGCAAACAAATCGCAGTGCGAAAGCAGGTTGGCGGTCATAAATGCTCCATAAGAGTGCCCACCAACCGCAACACGTTCACGATCGATGTAGCCCATATCGTCAACCGCATCGATGGCAGCTTTTGCATTTGCAACCAGTTGTTTGCGGAAGGTGTCGTTTGGCTCATTTTCGCCCTCACCGACAATTGGGAAAGCAGCACCATCCAATACAACATAACCGCGTGTTACCCAGTAAATCATCGATCCATAACTTGGATAAGTGAAAGTATGTGGCGATGAGGTTATCTGGCCGGCCGTTGATTTATCTTTGTATTCGCGTGGATAAGCCCAGAGGATCATTGGCATTTTTTCCTTTTTTTCTTTGTCATATCCAAGGGGCAAATAAAGTGTTCCCGAAAGTTCCAACCCGTCATCACGTTTATATTTTATCACTTCTTTGTGAATGCCGGCAATGCTTTTAAACGGATTTTCGAAAAAGGTAATTTGCTGCGGCGCCACACGTTTTTTGGTATGGCGAATAAACAAATTTGGGAAGTGGGTACTGCTTTGAACACTGGTGAGTAATAAACCCTGCCTGGCATCCATAATTTCAACTATACTTTCCAGTGTTTCCTTTCCGTCGGCTTGCCAGAGTCGTGTGGTTTCTTTTGTTTTTAAATCAAACTCATCGAAAAACGGACGTCTTCCCTCGGGCGAATAACCGGCACCGGTTAGATATAACTTGTTCTTGTTAATGATAAGTGTGTATTCTCCCAACTCGTTCTTTTGAGTCTGAAATGAACCCGGATCGGCATAACGATCCTGGTAATTTAAGTCGTAAAGAATTTCAGGTGTTTGCGAAGCATCCGATGGGTTGAACAGGTATGTTTTGCGGTTGCGTGTATTCCACCAACTGTCGTAGGCCAGGGCAATTTCGTCGTTTCCCCAAACGATTCCCGAGTAGCGCTGTTTGGTTTTAATGATCGACTTGGCTTGTCCGGAAAAAGGAGCATCCAAAGCAAAAACTTCGTCGCGGAATTCAACTTCTTTTTCCGGATCGCCTTCGTCTAAAGCCAGTGCATAATAAACGGTGGCAGCTTTGTCAGCACGCCAGCCAAGACTGCGAATTTCTTTGGTCGTAGACATAAATCCTTTGGGACGAACTTCTTCCAGCGGCACATCGCGAATGACTTTTACTTCTTTCCCGGCTTTATCGTAAATAATTGTTTTTTGCGGGAAACGGCTAAAGGTAACAATGTAGGAGAATGGTTTGTGCAATGTGGATACCATTACATATTCACCATCTGGTGAGAAATTGATGTACGAATACATGGCAGTTTCTTTCCACAACTTTTTATTGCCTTCCAAATCCACAGAGAAAAGGGTTGAGCGTACCAGTTGTTCGAAATTAAATTCGTCGGCTTTATCCTGCAATAAATCCTGGTAGGTACGGTTTTGCGCTTTTTCCCCGTCGCTTACCGAAACCTTTGGTCCTGTTGGCACAGCGGTAGTTTTATCGATTAAAGGTTTTTTATCTCCGGGAAGAAACTTTACTAAAAGCTCATGACCATCTGCTGTCCACGAAAATGGGCGGCCCATATTTGCATTTAACGATGCCTCGGTAAGTTTTTTGCAATTGGCAGTTGCAATATCCAGTACCCAAAGTTCAACGCCGCCGGCCTCTGTTTGAGTAAATGCGAGTTTGCTTTGATCGGGCGACCATGAAAAGTTTGCCAACCTGGGATTTCCAGGTAATCCGCTCACTTGCTTTTCTTCGCGCTCCCCAACTTTCATTAAAGTCAGGTTGTTGTAATAGGTCGTGCGGCTACCAATATTTGTAACCGGGTTAATTCGCAAACCTGCCAGGCGCAACTCAGTCTCCGAAAGTTCAGCAATACTTTTATAGTTGCCGCGATGACGCAAAACAATATTTTCGTTTTTGTCGTCGAGCATGGAAGATGGCGTGCGCGGAGCATCAGCCAGTTCTAAAATTTCTTTTGCGGGTTGCTGGTAAGGTAGATCCACCTGGGCTTTGACCATGCCCAAAGTTATACTAAGAAAGATGGTAAGTACTGCTAGTTTTTTCATCTGAATATGTTTTAAGTTAAGTTTTCATTTTAGGGCTTTACAGCGATATGGAATTGTCACATTTTCCACCGCCAAAGCCCTGGGACGCTGAGATTATTCTTTGCGCCTCTGCGCCTCCGCGGTTAATATTCATCGCCTTTTGTGTCGTTCAGCTAACGGACTATGCTCGTTTCATTTGTATTGATTTTTTTGTGATAAAATGAACTTCCATTTAGGAACGACTAATTTAGCAAATGAGCCGGAATTAAAAAATGAGGAATTGTTAAGGTGGTGCGGATTTTGAATATTTTGCTCAGCCAATAATCACTAATCAAAGCTTCGACTCCGCTGCCAATGACCGTCTTCGGACTTCCATCTTCCGTTCTATTCTTAAACCTATATATTTCCGATGCATAGTGTTTTAGTTTTTACACATAAACCTTACAGGTTTGGAACCTTTTCCGAGTGGATTCCGAAGATCTTCAGTATCTTTTTAATGATCCGCCAGTTGGCGGATCATATTCGTTTCATATGGTCTTTTGAGTCTGGAAGTTCTCAGTCCTCAGTATTACTCTGATTTTCTACTTTCCATGCTTTTAAAATCAAGGAATACCAAGGTAGATATGTAAAAATGCAAATAAACATAATAGAATGAA
>JBFEWU010000388.1:0-4356 GCA_041546215.1 Draconibacterium sp.
AAAGAACTTGTAAAAACATTGCCCGAATACGATTTCCTGTATTTGGGTGATAACGCCCGTACGCCATATGGAACCCGCTCATTTGAAGTTGTATATCAGTATACGCTTGAGGCGGTGAAGTATCTTTTTAGTAAAGGTTGCCCTTTGGTGATCATTGCGTGCAACACTGCATCGGCAAAAGCGCTTCGGAATATTCAAATGCTGGATTTGCCTGCCCTGGCACCCAACAACAGGGTGCTGGGAGTTATCCGACCCAGTGTTGAAAAGGTCTCTGAAATTACAAGGAGCGGACATGTTGGCATTTTAGGAACGGTGGGAACAGTGGTTTCTGAATCGTATCCCATTGAACTGGAAAAATGGTCGGGTGGAAGGGTGAAATATACGATTCAGGAAGCTTGTCCGATGTGGGTGCCATTGGTCGAGAACAATGAAATTGAGTCGGAGGGGGCCGATTATTTTGTGCGTAAAAATATTCAAAATATTTTAGCAAAAGATAAAGAACTGGATACATTGATTTTGGGATGTACCCATTATCCTTTGCTTTCTCACGTGATTAAAAAATACGTACCCCGCGAAATTAAGGTTCTTACACAAGGGAAGGTAGTTGCAGAAAAGTTATTGCTCTATCTTCAGCGTCATCCTGAAATGGAACAGCGATTGTCGAAATCGGGGAAGCTGGAGTTTCAAACAACTGAGTCGGCAGAAATTTTTCAGAGTAAGGCGGCTTTGTTCCTTGAACAAAAGGTTGAAGCCAAAACGATTCATTTTTAATTGTGGTACTAAGGCTATATGTTTGCTATGGCATGAGCCACCTAATTTTTGAAAATTGTTTTTGCGAAACACAAAATAGGATTCCATCTTATTGGAAGAGATGGAATCTTTAAATTGCATCAGCTCCATACCCATCTTAAACCGTTCATCTTTTCATCTTTCCCATAGGCCCCGAAGGAATCTTCCATAGTAATCCCTTCGGGACCTATGGGGCCTTTGGCGTAGCTTTGAGCATCTTTCCTCGCTTCAAACTCATTAATCAATAGACAATAATAATTAATCAATTTCAGACGGCTTCCGGCTCCTATGTCTTTCCAATGTGTATTGGTTTAGCTTGTAAACTCCTTCACAATTCGGTTCATTTCCTCAAATTGTTCTTCCATGCTCTGCAATAACTTGTATTGCGCGCGGGTACGAACCAGGTTATGATCGGGTGATTTTGTTTTATAATAATTATCACCATCGATATAATCCATAAGGAAACGAAGCACTTGTTCGTAGGTAATGTATTTGGCCGAAAATGCCAGGTATTCAATTTCTTTCTCGGTTAAAAACGATGATGTTTCTTCCAGGTACCCTTTTGCAAAGGCCGTGTAAATATCCAGGTCCATTGAAACATTGTCGAGGTTGGTATCATCCTCGGCACCTGTGTTTGTGTAAAAGCGCATGGCATCACCAAAATCGTTTAAAACTGTACTGCTTAGAACGGTGTCTAGGTCTATTACACAAAGTACATCACCCTTTTTATCGAATAAAATATTATTTATTTTTGTGTCGTTGTGACTTATTCGCGTAGGGATCGTGCCATTTTCAACCAGGCACCAAAAATCCAACATTTCTTTTTTTCGACTTTCAATCCACGAAATTTCTTCTGTTACTTCTTTTTTTCTGTTTGCCGGATTTTTAGCTAAAACTTCATCCCATTGCTTAAAGCGGTAACGAATATCGTGAAACCCGGGCAGGATATTTACCAAAGATTCGTTTAAATCGGAAACCAGTGACTGAAATTTACCAATTCCTTTCCCTCCTGCATAGGCCAGTTCCGGTGTCTCGGCGGCTTCGTAAGCAATGGTATCTTCAATAAACAAGCATACGGCCCAATATTCATCCTCGTCATCCAACCAATACAATTTGTCATCATTCGCCCGAATAATCGTCATTGCTTCACGCATGGGATCACCCCCTGCAGCAACAACTTTCTTTTTAATGTGTTGGCATACTTTTTCAATGTTATCCATCATTGCCGGAATAGGCGAGAAGATGTTTTTGTTTTTGCGTTGAAGGATGTAAGCAGGTGCCTCACCCTTGGTCGTTATTATAAATGTGTCGTTTATAAATCCTTCACCAAGCGGTTTTACTTCGTCAATTGTTCCTTCAAGTTGGAAGTTTAAGGCAATTTTTGATAAGTCGATACTCATAATGGTTTATTTTTAACGAAACTGTAAGCTGCATCCAGGCATATTCCAGGGCGAAACAGAATGATATTCGTTTCCCCAGGTCCCGGTTATCTCGCTTTTAGCTCCAAAGATGATCAGGGTATTCTCCCTGTTCAATCAATGTTTTTATTTTGTTTACTACAATTGGTTTATCTTCTTTATAGGTTACTCCAAACCATGGCGAATTGGCTTTTAGCACCTTCACCGTGGCTATTTGTTCCTGGATCATTTCAAAAACAACCGAGGGGATGTACATTTCCGATTTTGGCGTGTCAATTTCATTTTTCAGAAAATCAACAAATTTCTGCTCAAGGGTTTCAAAAATCGATGGTTTAAAACCCCATATGTTCATGGAGACACTTTCATCTCCTGTCATGGGTATTTCTGAACCATCTGCTTCGACCGAAACTGCTGCATTTCCTTTGGGGAATATTTTAACGGTTTCTACAATCTTAACCAGGTTGTCGTTATCATCAAGGTCGCAAATACCCCTCGATACTGAACCAAAATCGGACAGCGTGTTTCTCAGGCGGTAACCAACCATTGAAAACTCCTGCTCAATGGTTGACGTAGTCAGGAAGTCGGCCATCACCTGGTAGGCATTTCTGCCGTAGAAGTCATCGGCATTTAAAGCGCAAAAGGGTTCTTTAATTACATCTTTGGCAACCAAAATGGCATGTGCGGTTCCCCAGGGTTTTTCCCGTCCTTCAGGCAAAGTAAAACCATCGGGCAAGTTGTCCAACTCCTGGTAGACGTATTCTACCGCAATTTTGCCTTCAAGTTTAGTGTCAAATTTTTCTTTAAAAGCATCGGCAAAACTTTCACGAATAATAAATACGACTTTACCAAATCCCGCACGAATTGCATCGTATATTGTGTAGTCTATAATAGCCTCCCCGTTGGGGCCAACCGGCTCAACTTGTTTCAGACCTCCAAATCGACTGCCCATTCCTGCCGCAAGTATTAAGAGTGTTGGTTTCATTTTTGTCTGTTTTTAATGGTGAATTAAATCGTTTACGAAAGAATAAAAACTATTTGTGAATAAAAAATAAATCGGTCAAAAGTTATTAAAAAAATTAAAAAGAAATGCTTTTATTGGATTTTTATTTTAGAAGCACGTGTTCGATGCGTGATTTTCACTTGCTGATCGCCAAAATATAAAAAGCTAAAGGGTATCATTGGATGTGAAAAAAATTGGTAGGTTAAGGAAATGTGTTTTTGTTGGCCGGAGAAGAATAGGAATTTTCACCAATTTTTTGAATTCGCCATTCTGAGAGTTGTTTAATCCTGTTTAATACGTTTGTGGTTACGCGATCATGCAGTGTCTCCCAAATCTTATTTTTGAAACTGAATTTCCGAAGCTTTTCTTTTCCATAGAAATTAAAGCCAACGGCAAAAAACAATTGTGCAGCTTCCTTTTCATTAAAATTGTTTATGGGCGACCTCACATACATGGAAAATACACCGATGGGATATCCTCCTGAGCACCGATAGAGTAAATACCTTGCGTTATCAAAATCAAAAACGTCGGGAACGCTTTTAATTCGCAATGAATTGAGATGAAAGAGGGGAATAAAACTGAGTCCCAAAAATGATTTTTTCCACCCGAAGGGATATTTTTTCCAGCCAAAGGGTAAAATTCTTATTTGTTCGATTTTCTCATTTACCCGATAAACCTTAGCGATATGGTTGGGCCAGCAAGTTGAATCTCCGTTCCAGTTCAACAATTCGTTAAAAACATAACTCACCGGAGCATTTACCCCTATTTGATGAATATTTAAAACCGAGTATCGGTTCACATCGATGCCGAATCGTTGCATGATTCTTTTATTGTAGTCCAGTCGTTCTTCCAGACTTTCAAACTTTATAAGCGTCTTTATTTTTCCTTTTTTTAGTAAAAAGTATTTAATATCAGACCAAATGTTTTTACTTCTTTGGGGTGGTATAAGGGTTTCAGATGGTGTGAGACTGTGGTTCACTTTTATTGGTCCTTTTGCGTAACGTATGGAAACTCAACTTCAAATTAGAGATTAGTAGCCATTGAAATATTATGATAGAGAAATTTAAATAAGCAGCCTTCTCAAATCCAGCATATATATGACATAAATTCAAATTTATAAAATTGTTAGCTAAATCTTGATGCTTTCGC
>JBFEWU010000548.1:0-2345 GCA_041546215.1 Draconibacterium sp.
GAAGTGATCTTATTTTGTG
The DNA here is from genome assembly GCA_041546215.1 of Draconibacterium sp. Classification (GTDB taxonomy): domain Bacteria; phylum Bacteroidota; class Bacteroidia; order Bacteroidales; family Prolixibacteraceae; genus Draconibacterium. The sequence continues at coordinate 20 of JBFEWU010000548.1, forward strand.
CGTTTAAGTTGTAATATAGAAGCACTTCAGAGTCGGAATAAGGAATGGAGTAACCTGCCGAATCGCGGTATATCCATTCATTTAGCTGATCTTCAATTTCTTCATGTTGAAATTTAATTCCCCAGTTAATCAGATGATTGTCAGAGTTATAGGTACCTTTATGGGAGAAGCTGTATACACTTGCATTTAATTGGTTTCGGGCGTGATTGATAAAGGTTCCAATACCAAGGTTCAGGCTGCTGTCGCCAAATTCTTCCGACGCCATATTGCGCTCCAGTTGATTTAAATAATACTGACCCTGAATATCGTAGGTTTCCTTCTCATTGGCGTGATAAGCCGATGCAATAAATTTTAAATTCAAATTTACATTGGGGTGATAATCCGCAGTAATGGCTCCTAAATAAGTCTGAAAATCATCCACTTCCTGTCCATCAAAATAAATTTTGGTATTTAATGGATTTTGCCAGGTACCAAAGGATGTTTCACGGTTCTGCGGGATAAAATTGTATTGATTCTGGGCCACGTTTCCCAGGAATGAGATATCAAAATTTTCAGAAAACTGAAAGGTAATGTAGGTTTGAAAATCAAGAAATCGTGGATCATATTCACCGTCTTCGTCGAGACTGCCGAGCATATATTTGTTGGTTTTGTAACGAATTCCCGAAATGTGTGTCAGCTTTCCTTTCAATGCTACATCTTCGAAATGCGCTGTGGCTCCCAGCATACTCAAAGACGCTGAACCACGAAAATCACTTGGTTTACGATATTTGATGTCTAAAACTGACGACATTTTATCCCCGTACCGGGCATTAAAACCACCGGCCGAAAAGTCAATGGTTGATACCATATCGCTGTTAATAAAACTCAAACCTTCCTGTTGTCCTGATCGAATCAGAAAAGGGCGATAAACTTCAATATCATTCACGTAAACCAGGTTCTCATCGAAATTACCACCGCGTACCGTGTATTGCGAACTTAGCTCGTTGTTCGAAGAAACCCCGGGAAGCGTTTTTAAACTGGCTTCGATTCCTCCCGAAGCACTGCTCATTGAGTTTACTATTTTAGGATCGAGGCTGATAATACTTGCTCCGCTTCTTCGCTGTTCCCTGATCACGATTTCTGCAAGCTCAAGATTCTGGGAGGGCAATTCAATTTCTTTTATGATTGTCTCATTGGCCTGGGCGTAGATCGAATCGGAAAAAGTTTTATAACCGATTGATGAAAAGATCACTGTCAACTGCTTTTTTGCCGGAATTCGCAATAAAAATTCGCCTTTCGCATTGCTGGTGGTTCCAAGAGTGGGGTATTCTTTCAGTACTACCGTCACCATGTCAATGGGAACACCTTCCGTATTTTTTAATATGCCTTTTAACGTAGCATTATTGCTCTGCCCGGTTGCAGTCAAAGCGCTAAATAAGAATAGAATAAAAATGGTTAAGCATGTTTTCATCGGCACAAAACTAATAATCCGGTTTAATATTGAACTTTTTATTGATAAATAAATTGTGAATTGGTGCAATTAATTTGATATGAGGTGACGTGGAATGTTTACAATCCCTTGTTTTGTTGGGATTTATGGAAATAATCGCTTATTGCCTCGATGTATTTTTCGTAGGCCCTTACGCCTGTTTCCGTAATGGTCAAGGTGGTTAAAGGGTAGTTGTTTCGGAATGACTTTTTTACCCGGATATATTTCGCCTCTTTTAATTTTGTGAGCTGAAAACTTAGATTTCCCTTCGTTGTATCAATGTTTTCGAGTAAAAATGAAAATTCGGCTGATTTTACATTCAACAGAATAGTCATGATGGCTAAACGCACATGTGAGTGCAGCAGTGGATCGAGGCTTTTAAACATTGCGGAGTTTTTTAACTTGCAAATACATCAGAGCTCCCGGGATAACAAAGCAAAGAAAATCGGCAATCGCACGTAGCAAATATTGCGTGTGCAATTCATAGTTCGCACCTATGGCCGCTGCAATCCACATGGTTATTCCGCCTATAGTAAGAATGTAATACCGATAAATTCCGCCGGTAACAAACAAGGCAAAGCCAATAAGTACCATTTGGAGTGGATGTAATAATTCGAAATTAACTTCGCTCATAAAGTTATTGGCAATAACTACATTTAAGTTGTGTGCTATAATCACACCAATCCAAACAAAACGGGTTGAAATTGCAGAGTAAGTGCTTACTCTGTTTTTTCTAAAAAAAATAAAGTAAATGGTGAAAATAATCAGGGAAACACCGGCAACCGGATTTAAAATTGTCATAAAATCCCGTACTCTGCTTGGGATTAAAACTGCGGTTTGATAATATTTCCAGAAAAA
>JBFEWU010000552.1:0-2317 GCA_041546215.1 Draconibacterium sp.
AATCTGGCACAATCGCATGGTTTGCCACTGGGCTTATATTTTGACAAAAATTATGAGGAAGCGGAGATTAAGCTGGAAAAAGATGACTCGCTTGTATTATATACCGATGGGGTAACTGAATTACAGGACAAGCACAAATTGCAATACGGAAATATCAGGCTTGAAGAAAACCTTAAAAGTTTGGTTGGATTAGATTCCCGTGACATGGTGCTGAAGATTGAAAAAAGCCTGAATTTATTTATAGGCACTTCAAAACAGTCGGACGATATTAGTCTCTTGATATTGAAATACAAGCCCTGAGACTAGCGCTTAAATAATTTCAAAAGGTGCTTTATTTTCTCCATTTTATCAGTAATTCCTACAGATTGGTACGACTCTTCCATCGATTCCAGCAGCCGTTGTATAAACAAGTCGTCGGGCTTTGGTTCGGAATATTCGGAAATGGGCCTGTAGTTGTTTCTGTTTAAATGATATTCAATCTCCTTTCTTCCGGTAACTGCACCCTTATTCGATGGATTTAAATAAAACAAAACATCAGAACTTTGCGCATTGCCATGTACTTTTTTTGCCAGATCGGAATCAACAATGGCCACCAGCGGGTTTTTAGGAAAGTCGACCAGTTTTGCCGGTAACTCAAGTTTTCGTGCCATAAGTGTATAAAAAATACTCATGGAAATTGAATTTCCCTTTTTGGTCTCGATTAACTGGTTTAAAAAGCAGTTTTGTGGAGAATATGGATTGTTTAAGTTTATTGAATAACCATTTAAATTAAAAAGGAAATGATTTAAAATGGTCGTTTTTTCAAGCAGTGTAAGCGAGTTCTTTAGTTCAAGCCAAACTGATTTTCGAAGGTTTTCAAGTTTTAACTGGATGTTTAAAAGGTTTAGATCGGGATACTGGAAACGATCAACAATGGCAAAACCTTCCAGTAAATCTTGTTTTTCGGAGTCGGTATTGAGCCAGTCGGACAGTTTTTTATAGGTTTTTTTGTACTGAAGATTTTGAATAATGTTCTCAATCCGTTCCTGGCAACTTTCGTCAAAACTCGATTCCCACTTTTTTTCAAGAACAGGAATAATCTCATCATTCTCCTTTAGCAGTTCTTGTTCGACCATCCCAAAAACTGTATTATCCGGGTCGTCTAACAAATCAATAAGCGCATCTAGTTTACTTTTTTTCATACATCCTATGAGCTTAAGTTATCAAGTACCTTCTGTATCAGTCGATTCATTTCGCTGCGATAGTTTTCGTTTGCCGTTAAGGTAACACGATTGGCAATAATTAAACATATGGTAAGCGCCTGGTGTCCCAGCATTTTCGACAAGCCATAAATGGCCGAACTCTCCATCTCGAAATTGGTAATTATTAAATTATTGTGTTTAAACGATTCAATTTTCTGGTTTAAGCCGGGGAAGGCCAGGGGCAATCTTAGTTCTCTTCCCTGCGGTGCATAAAATCCGGGTGCAGAAATTGTAACCCCCGGCTTAAATTCACGGCTGCTAAATTTAGAAAGCAACTCATGGGAAGCATCTACCGTATAGGGTGATGCCAGTGACGAACTCCAATTTGTGTAGCTTTTAAAAGCACTTTCAAATTCTAAATCACAAAATTTTTCGCGATTGGCATAAAAATTCAGTAAGCCATCAAAACCAATGGATTTTTCAGAAACCACAAAGGAGTTAACCGGCAAATCGGATTGCAAGCTGCCCGAAGTGCCTATTCGAACAATATTTAAAGATCTGTGCACCGTTTTCTTTTCCCTTTTTATCAGGTCAATATTTGCAAGTGCATCCAGTTCATTCAGAACAATATCAATATTGTCCGTTCCAATCCCTGTTGAGATAACACTAAATTTCTTTGCCTTGTATAATCCCGTAACGGTTTTAAATTCACGGTTTTGTGCGGTGAAGGTGATTTCCCTGAAATACTTGGCAATGGTGTCAACACGAGCAGGGTCGCCAACTAGAATAATATCATCGGCAATATTTTCCGGCTTCAGGTGGAGGTGGAAAATAGAACCATCCTTGTTCAATATTAATTCTGAATTTTTAATCATTTTTTTGAATTGCGACCATCCAAAACTATTTAAAATAGGGAAACTAGCCAATTTTGGTGCCCAAAACATATAAACAGTTAAGAAGTTGATTTCTGTAAAATCTGAAAAATTTGTTAAAAACGATTAATATGTTAAGTAGAATAGGTAAAGTAGCAGATTCTTAAATGATTCTTGAAATAAGATGAAAATAAATGTCTTAAATTTATATTTTTGATAATTATACGAATCTAATAACAAACCGATGTCATTTAAAATTTTCTC
>JBFEWU010000288.1:0-5903 GCA_041546215.1 Draconibacterium sp.
ATTTGGGACTGAATCCATTTTAAACTGTAAAGTACCACCTCTCATCAATTTTTCCCGGTTTATCCAGCAATTTTCAATTCTATTATTATTGAACTTTACGTCCTGAACAAAGCTGTTTTTTCCTGAATTATTTACCGTTTCAATAATCAGTTTTTTATCGGGATGGTTTTCGAGCTGAATGCTAACCTTTCTAAACTGAGGACTACCCAACTGAAAAGTTGGATCAGCATTGGCATGCCCCTGAACATCAAACAATCCGAGTGCGGCCATCACATACCATGCGCCCAGTTGCCCCTGGTCTTCATCCTGTCCGAATCCATATCCGTGCAAAGCTTCTGTACCGTAAAATTCGTCGCAAATGGTACGGGTCCAAAACTGGGTTAACCATGGTTTACCTGAATAATTAAATAACCAGGGCTGATGAAGACAGGGCTGATTCCCCTGATTGTATAATGTTTCAACACCGGAAAAGCTATGGATTTCCTCCCCGCCACCAAACCGTGATTTCCGACTTTCGGTGAATGTTTTTTCCAATCGTTCGTTAAATAAATTAAGTCCAACTTTTTCAATTAAACCCAGAGGATCATGAGGAACATAGCATGAGTACTGGTAGGCATTTCCTTCCTGGAAACCATCCCAGCCTCTCATGGGATCAAAATCGTTTATAAACTCTCCATTGGGAAGTTTTGGCCGGATAAATTTGCTTTCATCATCAAAGATATTTTTCCAGTAGCCGGCTTGTTCCATAAGTTTCTGATAATGGTCCATTTTGCCAAGACTCTTCGCCATTTGTGCCACAGCATACGAGCTGAAGCTATATTCGAGCGTGTGCGATGCTCCGAAATTAAATACCCACCCGTTTGAAATTTTTGTCTCTTCGTAAGGGACATACTTAAGTTTTATGAATCGTTCCAAATCGTATTTTCCGTTTCCAAGATTACGTCCCCCATACTCCAGTTCGTTTTTTACAGCAGCTTGGTAACCGGTTTCCCAATCAAAATTGCGTAATCCGCAATTGTAAGCAGCTGCAATTAACAAGCCCTGGAAATTGGTTTGAACCCCATTGGTAAATGTTCCGGCTGCTTCGCCATCGTGTAACCAACCCGTCTCCTTGTAAAAATCAATATTTGATTGCAAGTATTGCTGAAAATAGTCGGGATAAACCAACGACCATAGTTGACTAAGGTTCCAAAATCCACCCCACATGCCATCGGTGTTAAAATGTTTATGTTTTGGAATACCCTTGTCATCCAGGGGAATTTGTCCCATCCCATCACCATTCAATTTGTATTGCCCGTTTATATCGCTGGCTAATCCTCTACCAAGCAGCGCATGGTATAATCCGGTATAAAACTTTGTAAGGTTGCTTACATTTTCATCCTCAACCTGAATCCTGGAAAGCATATTATTCCAGGTTTCCGATGCATTATTTCTAACTTTATCAAAAGTGATCGCACCAGCTTCCGCTTCAAGGTTAAGTCTTGCATTTGCAATACTGGTATAAGAAAGCCCCACCTGCATCTCTACAATTTCATTTTCATCGGTCGGGAAGGTTAAACAAAGACCGTTTTTAATTCCCTTTGTTTCAAATGAATTATGCTGTATCGTGGAATCGGTAAATGTTGAAATCAGTTCCGGTACTTTATTTACCCGGGCAACAAAATACATTATCACCCGATTCCCGGGATCACAAAATTTTACATATTCCGGATAAGTTTCAACATATCCTTCAACTTCGTTTTTATTTACTACCCGGGCAAATGCTTCTGTTACATCGCTGCTTTCGCCTTGTTTGTGCCCCAGGTCAAAAATTAATCTTGATGTTTTTGATTCGGGAAAAGTGTAACGGTGAAAGCCAACCCGTTCCGTCGCTGTTAATTCGGTTTTAATACTATAATCTTTCAATACTACCGAGTAATAACCTGGCTCGGAGTGTTCATCTTTTTTATCGAAACGTGAACGATATCCTTCGTCGGGATTTTCCAATGTTCCGGGTTTGGTTTTTAACTCACCAACCATTGGCATAACGACAACACCACCAATCTGGAATTCGTGAAAATGTCCAAATCCTTCGATGGAATTATGCCGGTTGTCGTAACCACCGGGCAGCCACGATCCCATACTTTCGTAGGCATTGGTGTGCGGAGCCAGTTTGGCCATTCCAAAAGGCAATGCGGCCGGTGTGTAAAAAAACCAGCGCCCGTGTACCGATCCAATTTGTGGATCGACATATTGAATGGCATTAAATACAGGCTCATTTTCGGAATGAGGCTGACAAGAAAATACTCCAAGTAACAATAAGAGAATCGACTCTTTGACTCTTTTTCCAGGGAAATTCTTCCACCACTGGATTCGATTTTTCATGAACTGATACTTAACCATTACTCCGATTTTTTTATTGCATAAAAAGACAAGCCCAGCAAATAAACTGAACATATTACCAACACCATTAATCCAGCAGTTAAATCCACCATATCGGTAATTTTTCCCATAATTGGCGGAATAAAAGCCCCGCCTGCTACCGCCATAATCATCAGTCCTGAGATTTCATTGGCACGATCGCTGAATTTCTCTACCGTAAGAGAAAAGATAAGCGGGAAAATATTTGAAGCCCCCAGTCCAATGGCAAACATTAGTGCCAAAGCAACTCCGGGGCCAGGCGATAAAATAAAAGCCAGGAGGGTAAGCAGACTTGCCACTGCAGAACCCAGTAAAAATTTACGTGCTGCAATTCGGGTTAACAGCAAAGCTCCAAGGAAAGTTCCCAGCATTTTCCCGAAAAAATACAAGCTCCGCCCCTGTTTGGCCGGCTCGGCATCCATGCCCAGATTTTCCATTAAAAATTGACCCGAGACTGAATTAATACCCACATCAATTCCCACCAGAACAAATATTCCGAGTACCATTAAAGCAATATATCCGGTACCCAGTAATTTTAAACACGAAGCAACGGTAGCCTTTTTTTCTGTCGAACGGGTTTCTTCAATTTCCGAGAAGTGTAGCCATAGTGCCGAAATAATGGAAAGAACTCCGAACACAAGCAAGATAATTTTCCAATTGCCAAACTGAGCAGTAAAAAAGGTTGCAAGATAGGGCGCTACCATAGAACCAATGGCTTTAACAAATTGCGAAAAACTTAAGAAACTGGAGCTGCGGTTTGATGGCACAACATCAATTAACAGCGGATTAGCTGACACCTGAATGATGGTATTTCCAATTCCGAGTAAGGCAAAACCGGTTAGCAACACAGGAAATGTATATATCAGGAAGGGAAGAATTAATCCCAGTGTAGTGATAAGCATCCCAATGTTCAGCATGTTCTTTTTACCGATCCGATCCTGCATGATTCCCACTGGAACAGAAAGGATAAAAAACCAGGCAAAAACCGCCATCGGTATCATTTGGGCGAGGGTGTTACTAAGCTCAAAATCAGCTTTGGCATTATCGACTCCTATTCCCACCAGGTCGCAGAAGCTCATCACAAAAAAGCTAAGCAGAACAGGTGTAACAATTTTTACGGGTAGTTTAGTTTTATTCATGGTAATATGCCGGAAACCAGAATGCATAATTCTGCTCCCCTCTTTTTGCATTTAATTTATTTACATTTTCGCAAGGGCAGGACGCACTTTTTCGTAAAACTTATCATCCACAAGGGTAGCAGCTCCAATAAATGCAGCTGTTTCTTTTAATTCCGAAATCGCCACTTCCATTTTTAATCCGGCTTGTTCAAGATAAGCATTCAGGCTGCTGCCAAATAAATGATAGGCCTTTGAAATATTACCACCCATTACAAATACTTCGATACCGAAATTTTCCACCCAGGGTTTCAGGAATAAACCCATTTTTGTTCCGAAATCGTTAAAAAGCTCACAGGCCAGCGGATCAGTACCGGCCATTTCTGCAATTTGTTTTACGCCCTGAAGTTTCTCTCCGCTTGTCTTTTCGAAACGATTGATTAAGCCGCGGGTAGAGAAGTAATCATCGGCAATCCCATCTTCAAAAGGCAAATGCCACAAACACCCGTTCCCGGGCACTTCAACGCCTTCAACAACTGGCAAGCCATTTTTTATAAATGCCGATCCAAATCCTGTACCAAGGGTTACCGACAAGGAATTTTCAAAATCCCTGGCTTTTCCCACCTGATCTTCGCCAATGGCAAAAGCTGTGGCGTCATTAATGAACCTGATTTTAAAATCGCCGGTTAAGGAAAGATACTTCCGCAGTTCAACTGGAACATTCATTCCGTAAGTATTTTCATACTTCCCGTTTTGCCCGGTGAAAAGCGAAATTCCTTTTACGTAATCGAAAGGGCCGGGCATGGCAAAACCAATACCTGCAACCTGGCTGTTACCGGCCAGATCCATGGTCTGCTTTATGGTTTCTCCCCATGCTTCAATAATTTCAGAAGGCTGTCCATGGTTATCCAGATCGTTTTCAGCATGCGTGTTTTTCAGTAGGGTTTTGCGTGTAAGGTCGTAAGCCATACAGCTGACGTGACTTCCGCCAATGTCAACTCCAATTGCAAGTTTTGTATCCATTTTATCTTATAATTTCTATTGAATAGGTAAATTTTTCAGCTATGTAAAATCCAATGTTATACTCCACCGGTCGATTCCCGGGATCGCTTACAAAGCGTTCGCGTATTAAAACCGGTTCCCCTTTGTTTATTTTCAATCTGTCGGCAGTTATTTTTGAGGCAATACGTGCTTTGATTTTTTCGCGCGAGATACTTACAGGGGTTTTGTATTTTGTCTCCAGAAGCTCGTAGAGCGGTTGAGTAAAATTTTCGTTTTCCGAAACGCCAATTCTCGGATTCAAAAAGCTTTCAAAATAAACAAACGGCCCATTGTCGTCGCCACGCAGGCGGGTAATTCTGAGAACCTTCGATTTTAAGGGAATATTAAAAAAGGAGGACACTTTTTCTTCGGCTTCAATCCATTCTGCCTTAATCAGATAATTTTTAAACGAAATACCCCTTTCGTTCATTTCCTGGGTAAAGGAGTGCCAGCTGTTTAACTGGGTGGTCAGCGCGTGTTCGGCCACTTTGGTTCCGTATCCTTTTTTCCTGACAATTAAACCCTCGTATTCCAGTTTGTTTGTTGCCTGTCGGATGGTATTTCTGCTTACTCCCAGTTTTTTGGCCAACTCTACTTCGGGCGGCAAAAATTCGCCCTTTTGGTATTCGGGCTGTTCGATCAGTTTTCGCAACAATTCCTCTACCTGAAAATGCAGGGGGAGTTTGCTGTTGTGATCAATTTTAACATGCATACTTTTATTTGTTCATATGTTCAGACATTTGCAAAGATATAAATTTTTTGATACGCAAATATTAAAACACTACGCCTTGTACATACAACCGGAGACGTATTAAATTGATTAATTATTATTGTCTATTGATTAATTGGATTGTCGGATATTCAGACAACAAGACAACAGAAAAGACCGAAGACAACTGAAATTGATTAGTGATTATTGATTATTGATTAATGTGTTTGGTGTTCAAACGATGTGACTGGTAGAGTATTAGCACTTTCGTTGACGATAACAATGGGAAAGTCCGAAGACAAAAGAAATTGATTAATGATTATTGATTAATGCCTCCGTGGTCCTCTTTGAGAACTCCGTGAACTCTATGTTTAGTTTTTTAACCACAGAGAGCACCCTTCGACTCCGCTCAGGGTGACAACCGGACAACAATGACAACAATGACAACTTACAATTGATTATTGATTATTGTCTATTGATTAATGACTTGGTCAATAAATTCTGAAATTCTAATACTCTGATATTCTGATACTCAATACGCGACAACAATGGCACCGGAATTGATGAATGGCTTGGACAATAAATTCTAATATTCTAATACTCCGATATTCTAATATTCAAAAGCTCTTTGCTCTTTG
>JBFEWU010000521.1:0-2702 GCA_041546215.1 Draconibacterium sp.
CTTCGGTCTTCACCATCCCAATCTCCCAATTCCGTTGTCATTGTTGCAGGAAGTGCTAATACTGTATCTGTCATATCGTTTAACCACCTTTTACATTAATCAATAATCATTAATCAATAATCAATTTCCGGTTATCTTCCAAAGGGCTTTCAGCTCAACATTAATCAACTCCAGGAGTAAAGCGTGGGGAAGATGGATATCCAAGGCATTATACATTTGTATAAATGCTGAAAACAATTCTGTAAAATACTGGTTTTAATATAAATTAACGTAATGGATTTCGGAGAGGATTGACATATATCAGGTAAGTTTTTATATTTTTGGCATTTCGTAAAAGAAAATTGTCACCTTATTAATGCAGAAAAAAAGACAATGATGAAGAGGAAATTTTGGATAGGAATAGTGATCGTGGCGGTGGTTGGCGTAACATTTTTCAGCTTTACACGCGACCAGAAAAATTTTGAAGTTGCCAAGAACTTAGATATTTACCATACTTTGTTTCGGGAACTAAACATGTTTTATGTGGATGAAGTAAATCCCAATAAATTGGTAAAAACCAGTATAGACCGGATGTTGGAGTCGCTGGATCCCTATACAAACTATATTGCTGAAGACAAGATTGAAGATTTTCGTTTTATGACCACCGGGGAATATGCCGGCATTGGTGCGCTAATCAGCAAGCAAAATAACAAGGTGGTTATTTCTGAACCCTACGAGGGTTTTCCGGCGCAGAAATTCGGGATTAAAGCCGGTGACATTATCCTGGAGGTATCGGGGAAAGAAACTGAGGGCATGAATACCGAAGATGTGAGCAGCCTGTTAAAGGGACCCGCCAACAAACCGGTTAAAATTAAATTGCAACGTCCGGGAGCGAAAAAACCTTACACCGTGGATGTGGTTCGCGAGAAGATTTCCATAAATGCAGTTCCCTATTACGGAATGCTGGATGAAAAAACAGGATATATTCGTTTGTCAAACTTTACAGCTCACTGTAGTAAAGATGTGCAAAAAGCTTTCCTGGAGTTGAAACAAAAAAATAATCCTGAATCACTGGTACTCGACTTACGTGGGAATCCGGGCGGTTTATTGATGGAGGCCGTAAAAATTGTAAACTTTTTTGTGCCCAAAGGTGAAGAGATTGTGAGTACAAAAGGAAAAGTGAAGCAGTGGGATAAAGTATATAAAGCCAGCGCAGAGCCAATGGATACTACCATTAAACTGGCGGTTCTTGTAAATCGCGGATCAGCTTCTGCCTCGGAAATCGTTGCCGGAGCTATCCAGGATTTAGATCGTGGAATTGTGGTTGGGCAACGTACCTTTGGTAAAGGATTGGTGCAAACTACCCGTGATTTGAGCTACAATACGAAGTTAAAAGTTACCACTGCCAAATATTACATCCCCAGCGGGCGTTGTATACAGACATTGGATTATTCGCACCGTAACGAAGACGGAAGTGTGGGCATTGTTCCCGATTCCCTGATCTCGGAATTTACCACTAAAAAAGGCCGTAAAGTTTACGATGGCGGAGGAGTTGTTCCGGATGTGAAAATTGAAGCGGAAAAAATGAGTATTCTGAGTTTTGAGCTGGTAACCCGGTTTAAAGTATTCGATTTTGCCACAAAATACGCCAACGAAAATGAATCCATTCCGGAGCCCGAAGAATTTGAAATTACCGATGAGATTTACAGGCAGTTCACAGAGTTCGTAAATGCAAGCGATTTTGAGTATGATTCACAATCACAAGACGATTTCAGTGAATTGATGGAAACGGCAAAGCGCGAAAAATATTTTGATATTGCCCGCGAGGAATTTGAAGCTCTGAAAGCAAAGCTTGAGCCCAATCTGGAGAAGGATTTGAAGGAATTCAGGGATGAGGTAAGCGAAATGCTCGAAGATGAAATTGTAACGCGTTATTATTACCAGAAAGGAGCCATTCGTTCATCCATAAACGACGATAAAGGAATTAAAAAAGCCATGGATGAGCTGAATTCGGATACGGCTTATTCCTCCTACTTTATGGAAGGGAAGGTGATTGCTTCTGTTTATCCCCTGAAAGTACAAGGCCCGGGGCATAGGGTTGAATTTTTTGATGCAAGCCATACCATGGAAACATAAGCCCGATGAAGATCTATTTTGCCGGTTCAATTCGTGGAGGGAGAGAAGATGCTGCTCTATACCGGGAAATTATTGATTACCTGAAAACTTTTGGAGAAGTGCTGACAGAACATGTTGGCGACCAGGCTTTAACCAGTGTCGGTGATGATGGTCCCAGTGATAAATTTATTCACGACCGCGATATGAAATGGTTAAGATCGTCGGATGTGATTGTGGCCGAGGTTACATGCGTCTCCATGGGTGTTGGTTATGAAATAGGGCGAGCCCTTGAAACCGGCAAAAAGGTACTCTGTCTCTTCCGGTCCGATTCCGGGAAAAACCTTTCGGCAATGATCGCCGGATGCGACGATTTAAAGCTTGTGCAATATGCTACCCTTGAGGAGGCCAAAAGTGAGATTGACACATTTCTAAAATCCTGAATTCTCAGATTTAGGATTTCCATAAAATTTTATTGCATTCAGAAATTAATGTTATTTTCGTTATCATTAATTGTTTAGCTGTGCGTAAAATATTTTTCATACTCCTTTTACTTATACCCATACTTTCGCCCGGGCAGGTAAAAACCATTGGTACGCCAAAGGTTTTGA
>JBFEWU010000129.1:0-11710 GCA_041546215.1 Draconibacterium sp.
AAAAGTTTCATTATGTTATTTTATTGTCTGGTTTTTGGTTTAAAACCTGCAATCTATCTCATAGAACAAAGAACATAGAACAAAGAGCAAAGAAGCAGTGATCAGTGTTCAGCAACCAGGATATCTGGATTTCCGGATATTCAGATTTCTGGATATTGTTGTCGTCATTGTCATTGTTAATTCCGTATCCCTCATACCGTTTAACCTCCATTTACATTAATCAATAATCTATAATCAATAATCAATTGTAAGTTGTTATTGTTTTCATTGTCATTATTTTTTGGTCTTTACCTTGATAACCTGACAACCCTGACAACGAGAACGGGGTGAGTGGGCAATTCTCACCCCTGGTGCTCTTCTCCTCTGTGCAACACTGCGTCTTCTTTGTGCTCTCTGCGGTTAAAAAACCAAACAAAGAGTTCACGGAGTTGTCACAGAGGACCACGGAGCCATTGATCAGTGTTGACAGGATGTCCAGATTTTCGGATTTTCAGATTTCTGGATGTCGTTGGCGAGTATTAGAATATCTGAATTTCAGTGTTCAGTAAGCAATGTTCAGTGTTGTTGTACAGTTGTCACCCTGAGCGGAGTCGAAGGGTGGAATTGATCCCGGATCGGCAAATAACAACCTGTCGAAAGGGTAGCATGCTACTCACGCATATCGCTAAAGTTTATTTTCATTTTACTGGAATTTACAGAGCTAAATCAAGTTCCTGAAATTAACGGCTAAAATTAAGTGCTTTTCGATTTTAAGAAGGCAACAGATTCTTCGGAAAAGAAACCATTGATTGCTTTTTATTGGTTAAATTAGATGCCTGTTAGTGATAGGGATCTGTAATATCCCAATTATAACCAAAACCATAAACCAGTGTTATCATGTATCTAAAATGCTTTCTTTTTCTTTCCTCCTTATTTCTTGTTTTTAGTTTAAATGCTCAGGAAAACAAGATCCCAAAACTCGAAAATCCCATTTCGGTGCAATACCTGAAAAAGAAACTTGAAAAATCTCAGCCACGATTGGTTTTCAATTCAACCATTGAAAGGAATTTGAAAAAGAGAATGAAAACCGATCCCGTTCTTCAAAACATGTATGAAGCCATAAAATTGAATGCAGAATCAATTTTTGAAGAAGCGCTTTTAACGAGAAATGTTGTAGGACGCCGCTTGCTCGGAACATCGCGCGAAATGCTTTGGCGAATTAATATCTTAGGTTTTGTTTACCGCATGGAAAAAGATCCGGGAATTCTTCAACGTATTAATGATGAGCTCATCGCTGTCTGTAATTTTAAGGACTGGAATCCTTCTCATTTTCTCGACGTGGCAGAGATGAGTATGGCAGTAGCTTTTGCCCTGGACTGGACAGCCGGGAAACTGCCAAAATCAACACAAAAACTGGCAATTAATGCCCTCATCGAAAAAGGAATTAAACCCAGTTGGCCGGATAGTGGTAAAAACCCGGGCTGGAGTTACGGAACCAATAACTGGAACCAGGTTTGCCATGGCGGAATGATTGCTGCATCAATAGCCATTGCTGAAGTTGATCCTGATTTGGCGGCCAAAACAATTTGGCGGGCACTTGACGGGATCCCACACGCTCTGGTCGAATATGGTCCCGATGGCGTTTACCCTGAAGGTTCTACATATTGGGGATACGGAACAAGTTTTTCGGTAGTTACCGCTGCCATGTTGGAAAGTGCCTTCGGCCATGATTTTGGCCATTTTAAATACCCGGCCTTTGCCGAAAGTGCAACATTCAGGGTGCTGTCCAATGCCCCTTCAGGATGGTATTACAATTTTGCCGACTGTGGAGATAAAAGAGGAGATGCCGGCGATATCACCCTGGCTTGGTTTGGAACAAAAACCGGGAATAAGGTATTTTTCGAAAAGGAACGCTTCTTAATCCCTCCACAAGAAATGGGAAAACTCCCGCGCCTGGCAGGAGCTGGCATGGCCTGGCTTTCGCAGTACGAAGAAAAAGCCGATGTGAAAATGCCTGCTGCCTGGAAAGGTGAAGGTGCAAATCCCCTTGTATTTTTCACAAGTGGTGAAAATGATCCCCATGGCTATTATTTTGGTGGTAAAGGTGGCCGGGGAATGGTTAACCACGGGAATATGGATGGTGGTTCCTTTATTTTTGAAATAAATGGAATTCGATGGTGTGTTGATCCTGGAAACCAAAGTTATCATGAACTTGAAAAAACCGGTTTCGATTTGTGGGGACGTTGCCAGGATTGCGAGCGATGGACTTTACTCACAAAAAACAACTACGGACACAGTACAATTACAGTGAATGGCGAATTACACAAAACCGAAGGGCTGGTTACGCTTTCTGATTTTAAAAGTGGAAATGAACCGGAAGCCACTTTTAATATGACCGAAACTTTGGGCGATGTGGTTAAAAGTGCAACTCGCAGGTTTTTAAAAGACAGCCCAACGTCCCTACTTATAGAGGATGTAATCGAAAAGTCGGAAAAAACAAAGTTGATTACCTGGCAGCTGATGACAACTGCTGATGTTGATATTGTGGATGGAGGGGCAATTTTAATGCAGGACGGAAAAAAACTAAAGGTGGAAAACATCTCGCATCCTCATTTTGATATCTCTGTTGTTTCTCTTTATCCGGCACCCTTAAAATTAGACCGGCAAATAGAAGGATTAAAACGACTGGAAATTCGTATTCCAGCCTGGACAATTGAAGGAGAATCCACAAAAATTAAAGTGAAGTTGACCGGGGAATAGGAAGCAGATTATGAGGAAACTATAATGATAACTATCCTGATAAAAGACAGGATAAAACAGGATGCCCCTATTGGTCAATTCCCTTTATTTGTTTTTATATTAAAGTATAATTCATCCATAATGAAAGTAAATCTTAAATTCATCCTGGTATTTTGCCTTTTGGTCGCAGGGGGACTAAACCATCAGGCCCAGGCTCAAAAGAAACGGAAAACCACAATTGAAAGGCCTAACATTATTTTTATATTAACCGACGATCAGCGTTGGAGTGCATTGGGTTATTCAGGAAATAAACTGGCCACAACCCCTGAAATGGATAAGCTGGCCGAAGCAGGGACTTATTTCCGGAATGCCCTTGTAACAACACCCATTTGTTCAGCCAGCCGTTCAAGTATTTTTACGGGTTTATACGAACGTACGCACAAATACACATTCCAAACCGGCAATGTCAGAAGCGAATTTATGGAGCAAGCCTATCCCAAATTATTGAAGGAAGCTGGTTATTATACCGGCTTTTATGGGAAGTTTGGTGTGAATTCGCCCCGTAGGGAAGAAATGTTTGACCAGGTTGAAATATACGACCGCAATGGCCGGTATAAAGATTATCGCGGTTACTATTATAAAACATTGGGGGAAGACACGGTACATCTGACACGATACACCGGGCAAAAGGCATTGGATTTTATCGAAAATGCACCCTCCGATCAACCATTTGCATTGTCCTTGTCTTTTAGTGCGCCCCATGCTCATGATGGTTCGCCTCTTCAGTATTTCTGGCAGGATGAACCGGATAAACTCTATCAGAATATGGAAATGCCCAAAGCCGATATCTCGGACAACAAATATTTTGAGGCTTTACCCATACCTGTACAAAAAGGTTTTAACCGTGTACGCTGGTTCTGGAAAAATGATACGCCTGAAAAATACCAGCGGAGTACAAAAGGATATTACCGTATGATTTATGGTATAGACCTTGAAATTTCCAAAATCAGAAAGAAACTGGCCGAAAAAGGATTAGCAGAGAATACGGTTATTATTTTATTGGGCGACAATGGTTTTTTCCTTGGAGAAAGGCAAATTTCAGGTAAATGGCTGATGTACGATAATTCCATTCGCACACCACTGATTATTTACGACCCGCGGGTTAAAAAACACCGGGATATTGATGAAATGGGACTGAATATTGATGTACCTGCCACCATTCTCGATTTTGCAGGCCTGGATGTTCCGGAAATCTACCAGGGAAAAAGTCTGAAACCAATGGTGACAGGAGACGCAAAAAGCCTGGACCGCGATACCGTTTTAATAGAACACCTCTGGGAATTTGAAAACATCCCACCCAGTGAAGGTGTACGAACCAATGAATGGAAATATTTGCGTTATGTAAACGATAAGTCGTGGGAGGAATTGTATAACCTGGAAAAAGATCCCAAGGAAATCAACAACCTGGCATCTCATCCCGGATTCCAAAAGGTTTTGGAAGAATTCCGGAGAAAAAATGATGAGCTGGGGAAAAGATATGCCGATCCGTTTTCAGGAATTCCCTCGGGATTGACCGTGGAGTATATACGGGAGCCTCGATTCACGAAAATTATCGATAGCAAACCGGAGTTTAGCTGGATTGTACCAAATGAAGCAGTCCTGCAAAAAGGATACCAGGTGCTACTAGCCTCATCGAAGCAAAATATTGACAATAACATTGGAGATATTTGGGACAGCGGAAATGTGAGAAGTAAACAATCGGCAGATGTGGAAGCTGGAACAGAGTTAAAAGAAAACACAACTTATTTTTGGAAAGTGCGTGTTTACGATAAAGATAATCGCTTGTCGGAATATTCAGAACCACAGCAGTTTACCACCGGTGAATTTGGCGATAAACTTAGCTCGCACAATTGGTTTCAGGTTGAGAAAATCAAACCGGTTTCCTTTGAAAAGCATGAAGATGGAAGGTATTTTGCCGACTTTGGAAAGGATGCTTTCGCCACTTTGAATGTCAATTATTCTTCAGAAAAAGAAAAAGTACTAAGCATTCGCCTGGGTGAAAAACTGTTGGATGGAAGGATCGATATGAAACCGGGAGGTACTATTCGTTCGGCCGAGGTGGAGCTAAAAGTCATACCGGGCAAAAATAAATATCAAATCGAATTGCTTCCCGATAAGCGAAATACAAATGAAAAGGCTGTTGCACTGCCCGACTCTTTCCCTGTGATCATTCCTTTTAGATATGCAGAGATAATAGGGGCAGAGAATTTAAAGGCTGAAGATCTAATCCAGCAAGCTTATTTCAATTACTTCGATGACAAGTCCAGCTCATTTGCCAGTTCAAATGATGTTTTAAACCAGGTATGGGAAATGTGCAAGTATTCGCAAAAAGCAACATCCTTTGCCGGGTATTATGTGGATGGCGACCGTGAGCGGATCCCGTATGAAGCTGATGCTTACCTCAACCAGTTAAGTCATTATTCGGTGGATAACGAATATGCCATGGCTCGAAAAACCATTGAATATTTTATGGTAAAACCCACCTGGCCAACCGAGTGGCAGTTACATATGGCTTTGTTGTTTCATGCCGATTACATGTACACCGGAAATACTGAATTAATTGAAAAATACTACGAGTCTTTGAAGCACAAAACTTTGATGGAGTTGGAATACAAGCAGGGACTGATAAGTACAAAATCACCTAAATTGAATGGTGAATTTATGGCTAAACTTGGTTTCGCCGATACCACACAACGTGTACGCGACATTGTGGATTGGCCGCCGGCTCAAAAGGACACAGGCTGGAAATTACCAAAGGACTGGCCGCAGGGAGAACGCGATGGGTTTGTCTTTACTCCGGTTAGTACGGTCATCAACAGTTTCTATTATAAGAACATGGAAATTATGGCAGAATTTGCCCTTGTCCTGAATAAACCGGAAGAAGCACTCGACTTTGAAATGCGCGCAGCAAGCGTGAAAAAGTCGATGAATGAACTCTTGTTTGACAAAGAAAAAGGCCATTACAAAGATGGCATCGAAACCGGGCATGGTGCCATTCATTCCAACATGTTACCGCTGGCGTTCGGCATCGTACCTGAGGGGTATAAAAAGAAAGTTGCCGCTTATGTGAAGTCTCGTGGAATGGGATGTAGCGTTTATGGTGCGCAGTTTTTAATGGAAGGCCTCTATAAGGCCGGTGCTGCCGATTATGCCCTGGAACTAATGACGGCCACTCACGACCGTAGCTGGTATAATATGATAAAGGGCGGATCAACCATTTCGTGGGAGGCCTGGGATTTAAAATACAAGCCTAACCAGGACTGGAACCATGCCTGGGGGGCGGCGCCGGCCAATATTGTGCCGCGTTTCATGTGGGGAATTCAACCCAAAACTCCCGGCTTTGGAGTGGCAAGCATAAAACCGCAGTTGGCAGGCTTAGAAAGCAGTTCAATTGTTGTTCCTACAATCCGCGGGCAGATTAAAGGAGATTATCAAAAGGTAAATAATCGCTTGTGGAAATATACCATTGAATTACCCGCCAATATGGTCGCTGAGTTTGCCATCGATCTGAATAAAAATGCAGTAGTTACGGTAAACGGGGAAACGGCAAACCTCTCTTTTGGCAACATGCGTTTAGATCCGGGAGTAAACCAAATTGAAGTGAAAATAAATTCTTTCTGAATAAGCCGGAGTCTTCATAGCTAGATCTTGTAATATTACCATGAAGAACAAAGAACTATTTATACTAATTTCTATGACCAAAGCAACATCACTTTGTTTTCTATTGTATTTAGTTGGATTAACAACCCTGGCTGAAAATCCAATCATTTACTGCAAAGGCGCCGGCGGCTCACAGATACGGGTTATTGATAGCAAATCCTTCCTGTCGGCTTTAAACGATAAACCGGTCGATAATGAAAAGTTTTTTGTGGAAGACCGGAGGCTTTGGTGCCCGGACGATAGCTTGAATAGTTTCCTTTCGAAGGAACTTACTCTAACTGATTTTGATGACTTAAAACACAAACAAAGCAAAATAAGGAGCAAGGATGAACAGGCCGTTAACGATTATATAAAGTTGCTACAAGAAGCCGATGATGCATTAAAACATAAACCTTTTACGGTGATGAACAAAACCATCACTCCAGCCAGTGGTGATAAACACGATTACATGAGCATTGGCCCTTATTGGTGGCCAAATCCCGAAACCGAAAATGGTTTGCCCTACATTAGAAAAGACGGACAAGTAAATCCCGAAACCCGTACTAATCTTTCGGATTATGTGGAAAAATCGAATTTTTTTGATGCAGTGGATGTTTTGGGGAGAGCCTTTTATTTTTCGGATAAAATAGAATATGCCCAAAAGGCCGAATTATTAATAAAAGCATGGTTTTTGGATGAAGAAACGAAGATGAATCCCCACCTGGATTTTGGTCAGGCTGTACCAGGTGAAAGCGATGGCCGGCCATATGGGATAATAGAGTTTCGTGGAATCAGGGACGTAATTTGCTGTCTGGAGATTCTGGAAAAGAAAAATAAACTTGATGACGGTGTTAAGGAAGGCATGAAGCAATGGCTCAGCGATTATGCTGATTGGTTACAAACAAGTAAGATTGGTAGTGCTGCTCGTCAAACAAAAAATAATCACGGAAACTGGTACGATGTTCAATTGTCCGGTATCCTGTTTTATCTTGGCAGGTTGGAAGAAGTTAAAGTTATTCTGAAAAAAGCGAAAGGCAGGATTGCGAGCCAGATAGAACCCGATGGTAGTCAGCCGCATGAGTTAGCCAGAACCAAATCTTTTTCGTATTCAACCATGAACCTTGCAGCCTTTACAACCCTTGCAAAATATGGGCATAAAGTTAACATTGATCTGTGGAATTTCGAAACTTCCGATGGACGAAGTATTCGAAAAGCCTACGAATATTTACTTCCTTTTGCTTTAAACCAAAAGAAATGGGAATACCAGCAAATTACAAACCTGGATGTAGAAAAAGCTAAGTTTTTGAATATGGCGAAAACTGCATTTAATCGGTTCGAAGATAAGGAGCTTGATGTGATACTGTATGAAAGCGGCGCATTTAAATGCATCAGTGACTCATCGAACTGGAGTCTTGTGTTTGAAGATGAGGGAAGCGGAGATTATAAAGAGAAATGGCACCTTGATGGCGAAATCGCAAAAGTAGAAAACTCCAAAGATGGGATGCACATTCAGGCAGGTCCTGAGTTTAAGAACGATGCCCACCACATGGTTTTATGGACAAAACAAACTTTTGCCGGCAATGTGAAAATTGAGTTTGACTATACACGTACCGACGAGGAAACAAAATGCGTGAACATTCTATACATTCAAGCTACCGGGAAAGAAGAGGGAGATTATTCAAAGGATATTTTTGAGTGGAATGATTTGCGAAAGGTTCCCTCGATGCGAACCTATTTTAATAATATGAACTTACTGCACATTAGTTACGCTGCCTTTCCTAACGACGAAAGAACGCAGGACTATGTGCGCGTTCGTCATTACCCGGTACGGCCGGAGAGAAAGTTTAGCGAACTGGAGGTGGATCCAACCTTTTACGATACCGGTCTTTTTAAAACAGGAATCACTTATCATTTTACCGTAATAAAAACCGATGATAAATTGTTTTTCGAAATAAAAGGTGAGGACAAAACCAAACTTTATGCCTGGGATATTTCACACTTGCCGGAATTAGAGGCGGGCAGAATTGGTATCCGCCACATGTACACCCGCTCCTCTCTCTATAAAAATGTTAAAGTGTATATTTCAAAAATGCGCTAAGCGCATAATCAACATGCTTAGCGAGAAAATATTGAAATACATTATCATCCTTATTTAGGGACTGTCAATCGTCATCTTCCATCCAGTTTTCAATTATTTTTAAACTTCAAGTCTAATCTTAAATCAGGTAGTTCCAATGCATGGTGTTTTAGATTGGAGCGTTAGCATAATTGCTAATTATTTGGATGAATGAATGAGATCAATATTTCATCGACGAATGACGAACCACCAGGTCGATGGGAAGCATGATTCTTTTCTGAATGTTTTTGCCTTTTTCGATGCATTCAAAGAAGAGCTTGGCAGCTTCAACTCCCATTTGAAAAGTTGGGTGACTTACCGATGTCAGTGGCGGATCCACCACGGTGGAGTGAAATTCATCGGTGAATCCGGCAATGGAGATATCTTTGGGAATCTGATACCCCTGTTTTTTAACTTCAATCATGGCTGCAAAAGCAATGGTGTCATTTACACCAAAAATAGCATCAGGTACATTTTTCAGTTGAAGAAGTTTTTGTGTTGCCAGTTTTGCATCCTCGATACTGAGATTGCAATGTACAAGCAGGTTTTCGTCGTATTCCAGGCCACATTCTTTTAGCCCGTTTAAATAGCCCACTTTCCGGTTTCTCGAAATATTTAAGTGTTCCGGCCCTGAAATATAGGCAATGCGTTTACACCCGTTTTCGTAGAAATGTTTGGTTATCTTCTTTGTTGCATCCTGTCCGTTGGCGAGTACAGCAGGCACTTCCAGTTCTTCGCAAACCCGGTCGAAAAATACCAGTGGAATTTCGTTCTTCACCAGTTTTTCGAAATGGGAGAATTTATCGGTTTCCTGGCTCAGGCAAACAATTAATCCTTCAACACGCGATTTTAGAAGGTTTTCCACAGATTCAACTTCCTTTTTCATCGATTCGTTCGAGGAGCTTATAACAATAAAGTAACCGCGGTCTTCAGCAACTTTTTCAATCCCCGATATAATGGATGAATAAAAATGGGTATTAATATCGGGAACGATAACACCAATCATCTTAGTTTGCTGGCGCAGCAAACCCATGGCCAGTGGGTTCGGAGTATAGTTTCGTTCTTTTGCCAGTGCCTGGATCTTCTTTGTCAAATCCGGACTAATGTCAGGATGATTTTTTAAAGCCCTTGAAACGCTAGAAATGGAAACTCCTAATTCTTTGGCCAGATCTTTTAATGAAATGTGTCGTTTGCCCATTACCTGCAAATTTAGCATTTTCAACGATAGGGATTCCATCTTACTTACAGAGATGGAATCCTTCCTTTTGCAGTTTAGGAATATTATCTCTTCAGGGAAAGGTAGGATCCTTGTTTTTCTTATGGATTCCATCTGGAAGAATGAGATGGAATCCGGGGGAATTATTCCAGAATAATGGTTTCCCGTTCTTCGTGTATTCTCGAATGATAATCGATAAAGGCAGCTTTCTCATCAAAGATTTCAAAAATCAAATCTCGTGCAATTTTTGTTGATCTGTTACTAAGTATAGCGGCATACGACGAAAATTTATATTGATTTGGATAATTCGCGATTCCATGTTTTACCGGATTGTTATGTACATAAAAAATGGAATAGAGAAGGTATTCGTTTTCTGTTATTTCCAATCGTTTAAAATTCTTATCAAAGAGGCTTCCGGTTCTGTTTTCCTGTCTGTTAATTTCCATCGAATATGTTATAAATATTTTGCGAAACTGGTTCGAAACAAATTTGCCAATCTTATTTTCGTCAATTATTCGAAGCAATGGGATTCCATCCTTTTCCTTAGATGGAATCCTGATCGTATCGTTAATTTTAATAATCAAATGAAAATGGTTTGGTAGTAGGCAATAAGCTAAAACTGAAATATATTCAGCTAAATATTTATCAATTAAGTGAAGAAAGTAATGAAAATTTCGTTCTTCAAAAAATAGTATTTGCCTGTTAATTCCCCGGTTAAAAATATGGTAATAGGAGCCTCCCCGTAAGGGTGTTATTGTTTTTATTGAGGGCATTTTTATTTAAAATTAGTGAATTCTGAGCTATTCTCAGGGATTCCATTTCCTAAAGAATTCCATCTGGAAGAAAATGTCTTGAATTAAAAGATGGAATCCTTGCTTCTTACGTTCAGGGATTCCATCTCTAAAGATCTCTTTCAATAAAGATAGAATTCTTATTTTTCTTAGGGTTTTCTTAGGGATTCCATCTGGATGAAGGAGATGGAATCCCTAAGAAAGAGATGGAATCCATTCATTTATCGAAAGTCAATATTTATGTTTCACAACACTTTTATTTCTCCGCAAACCTTTGCGGAAATATTTGCGAAAACAGGGTATTGCGGGGGATGAAAACATTCTCAATCTTTACAATGGAAATAAAAAATAATCATCTAAAAAAATTAGTAAAATGACAAAAAGAGTATTAGTTGCAGGCGGTGGCGGTTTCATCGGCGGACATTTGGCCAGAAGTTTGGCAGACCAGGGAAATATTGTGCGTGTTGTAGATAAAAAACCATTGACCGAGTGGTATCAGGTTCACGAAGATTGCGACAACCTGGTTTTAGATTTGAATGATAAAGCAAACTGCTATACAGCGGTAAACGGATACAACGAAGTATACAACCTGGCTGCCGACATGGGGGGTATGGGTTTCATCGAAAATAACAAAGCAGAATGTATGCTGAGTGTTTTAATTAACACACACCTGCTAATGGCAGCCCGCGATCTGGGAGCTACCCGTTTCTTCTATGCATCTTCAGCTTGTGTGTACAATGGCGATATGCAAACCGATCCCAATAATCCGGGATTAAAAGAAAGCGATGCTTACCCCGCTTTGGCAGAAGACGGTTACGGATGGGAAAAATTATTCTCAGAAAGAATGTGTCGCCACTTTATGGAGGACTACGGCTTAACAACCCGCGTAGCTCGTTTTCACAACGTATATGGTCCTTACGGAACTTATGATGGTGGCCGTGAAAAAGCTCCTGCGGCGATGGCGCGTAAAGTTATCGATGGTGAATTATTCGGAAAAGATGAAATCATTATCTGGGGCGACGGAGAGCAAACCCGTTCATTCATGTATGTTGATGAGTGTGTTGAAGGTATTCAGAAAATTATGAACAGCAATATTCTTGAACCCATAAACCTGGGCAGCGACGAAATGGTTTCAATCAATCAATTGGTTGACATCGTTGAAGACATTGC
>JBFEWU010000578.1:0-1726 GCA_041546215.1 Draconibacterium sp.
CGGGGGATTAGCGAGTGTAATGCAATCGGTGCAACCGCGTGGTGGTTTGAGATGGTGGCGTTTTGTGCGCCGAAAGTGCAAATAAGGGATTCCATCTTTTAGAAGATGGAATCCCTTATTTGTCCGCGCCTGGCGCTACTTGCAGCGTTCTTCCTTTGAGCTTTCAGCTTTCAGCTTCGAGCTTCTTCGGTCTCCGGACTTCGGTCTTCGAACTTCCTTCGAGCTTCTTCGGTCTCCGCTCTTCGGTCTTTTCCGTTGTCTTGTTGTCTGAAGATCCGAAATCTGAATATCTGTAAATCCTGATTAATCAATAGCCATTAATCATTAATCAATCCCCTTTGTCTTCCACCTCACCACTCATAAATCCATGTATAAGTTGTATACCTGCTATTGGGAGCATCATGTAGTTTTGCGTTATTTTTTTCAGGCCATGTTTCTCCGGCTCTGCACGTTAACCTCAAACCCTCTTTAAAATAATAAGGATCTCTTTCGTGAATTCTGTATCCGGCAAATTTCGCATTCTCTTTATCGAAATAAGTTAAACCCGCCAGGTCGTTGGCAAAACGCCCCGACTGAAAATAATAAGTTCCCAGGAAGTAATCTTCCAAACCCGACGATAAAAATTCCGGTTCTTTAGCTCCTCCCACATATGCTCTCATGCAAGCTTCCAGGAAACTTAGTTTATGCCACTCCTGTTCATAAATCTTATTGGGTTCAGCAGCCTCGCCCTGCATATATACCATGTAGAGCAATCCATCTTTCTTAGTATTGCATAGATCAAATTCAGCATATGCCTTTACCAATTTGTCTTCAACCTTATATAATTTCATCCGGGCATTTTCGGGCAAAGTTACTCCGCTGATGCTTAGTGGCATATTCATTGTCCCTCTGAAAATCCACCAAAAATAACATCCTTCGGCACCATGTATTCCAGTATTCTGAGCGGTAATTTTTATATTTTTACCAAAGGGTATTTTAAAGGTATTGTACAACCCCCCTTTTATTCCTGTCTTACCGATTACCGATGCCGATTGGTAATGATTGTCAGAATGATACGCATTGGCAAATCCTTCCGACAATTTCATTTCTATGGATGCTTCTTTTTCGCCATCAACATAGATTCGTATAACCGTATTTTCAATTCCTTCAAAACCACCTCCAAACCACATATGGTGCAAGAGCCCTTTTCCCTTTTTTTCATAGAGAACCTCTTCATTACCCGACTGAAGTATTTCACTTTGTTTCCCCATGGTACTGAACGACTCCAGATCTGCAGCATTTGTTTGAGCGAAACTTTCGGTGATGTTCAACAGGATTATCACAACAATTATCAAGAATCTGTATCTCATAATTCTCATTTTATGTACATTTCCAATGAGGTCTGAATTTTCTGTTTTTAGCGAGTTCTGAATAGTATGGCAACCTTAATGATATGAAATGCTTACCGGCCCCAATAAGCCGGCTGGTTTGACTTCCCATCCGGAAGCATCGAATGGTTTGTATTCAATGTTGACAAAATTAATATCGTGAAATTTTCGCCACTCCACGCCCCTTTTATCCAGGTCCCTGATCCGGTTCGCTGCCACATTTGTTACGTATATTTCCATCTTGTTCGATCCTTTCTGTAATTTATCGGTTTTTATTTTGAACCATGGTCCTAACCTGGCTCCCAGGTCGTTCCCGTTCAGAAACACATGTGCACAGTCTTTCACTTCTCCCAAATTCA
>JBFEWU010000029.1:0-22599 GCA_041546215.1 Draconibacterium sp.
ATCCAGCAATCTGAATATCCGAAAATCCAGATATCCTGTTTACTGAACACTGCTTCTTTACTCTTGGCTCTTGGCTCTTTGTACTCTTTTCTTTGCTCTAATCCCAACCCAATAGCTGCAATAGTTCTCAGAAATTTAAACCAAAAACCAGATAATAAACAATCGCAATATTATTTCATCAACTCATACGATTGCTTTGCAATTTCAAGCTCTTCGTTGGTGGGAATAACCAGTACCTTGGTTTTTGCATCCGGTGTATTGATCTCACGGATCAGTTTACTGCGGGTATTGTTCTTTTCCTCGTCAATGGAAATACCAAAGAAGTCCATATCCTGACAGGCTAATTTACGGGCAATGCTGTCGTTCTCCCCTATCCCGGCAGTGAATACAATGGCATCCAAACCATTCATTGCAGCAGCATAACTTCCTATGAACTGTTTAATGCGGTAGGCATACATCTCATAGGCCAGAATGGCGTCCTTATCGCCTTTAAAATAGCGGTTTTCCACGTCGCGCATATCGGTGTCGCCGGTTAAACCTTGCATACCACTTTGTTTATTCAAAATGTTATTCACTTCTTCAACCGAATATCCTTTTTGCTCTACCAAATAGAAAATAATAGAAGGATCGATGCTACCCGAGCGTGTTCCCATGATCAATCCGTTAAGTGGGCCAACTCCCATCGAAGTATCTTTACATACTCCCCCATCGACGGCAGCCATCGATGCCCCGTTACCAAGGTGAATGGTTACTATTTTTGCATCTTTATTTCCCAGATACTCAAGGGCCTTTTCCGATACATATTTGTGTGATGTTCCGTGGAATCCGTATTTACGGATGCCCATTTGGGTATACATTTCACAGGGAATCGCATAACGATAAGCCACATCGGGAACGGTCTGGTGGAAAGCGGTATCAAAGACACCCACCTGCGTGGCATTGGGGAATACCGTTTCGGCCACTTCTACCCCAACCAAATTGGCCGGATTATGAAGCGGTGCCAATGGAAATAATTCTTTAACTTTTGCTTTTACCTCTTCGGTAATTACAACCGTTTTTGTAAACGCTTCTCCACCATGTACCAGGCGGTGACCTACAGCCTGAATTTCTGAAGGATCGGCTATTACACCCATTTCTTTGTCGGTTAGCAGTTCGGCAACCCTTTTTAAACCCACCGTGTGATTTGGAATCGGAAAAGTTTCTTTTGTTTTCTTTTCTTCACCATTCAAGATCGTTTTGTGGGTGATCACTCCCTCTTCCAGTCCAATTCTTTCTACCAGTCCGGTTGATAATGGTTGCTCGGTATTCATATCAATTAACTGATATTTTATGGACGAACTACCTGCGTTTACTACTAATATATTCATGTTTATTTTTCTTTAACCTGTGTTTTCTATCCGCTTATTCCTCCACAATAAAGCTTGCGTTCAAAAGAGTGTTCGTTTAACTGCGACTGTTGATTATTTTTAAAGTCCTTGTTGTGCCTGGATAGCAGTTAAAACAACGGTATTAAAAATATCTTCGGTGGTACAACCCCGGCTCAGATCGTTAACCGGTTTGTTCAAACCCTGAAGCATTGGCCCCACTGCTAGTGCCCCGGTTTCCCGCTGCACAGCCTTGTATGTATTGTTACCCGTATTCAGGTCAGGGAATACCAACACGCTGGCTTGACCGGCCACTTCTGAATTTGGCATTTTGCTTTTCCCAACACTTGGATCAACCGCCGCATCATATTGAATGGGGCCTTCCAGTTTTAAATCAGGACGCATAGCAATCGCCTTTTCCGTTGCTGCCCGTACTTTATCAACTTCAGCACCAGTGCCTGAAGTACCTGAAGAGTATGAAAGTAAAGCTACTTTGGGTTCAATTCCAAAAGCTTTTGCCGAATCGGCAGATGAAATTGCAATTTCGGCCAGCTGGTCGGCATTTGGATTTACATTCACTGCACAATCGCCCATTACCGAAACATGGTCATCCAGGCACATGAAAAATACGGATGAAACCGTTTTTACACCCGGTTTGGTTTTCACAAATTGCAAGGCCGGAATAATGGTATGTGCAGTGGTATGTGCTGCACCCGAAACCATACCATCGGCCATATCTTTGTATACCATCATGGTTCCGAAGAAGGAAACGTCGAGCATGGCTTCTTTTGCCATTTCTTCCGGAATATTTTTGTGCTTGCGAAGTTCATGGTATGTTTTCCAGAAATCCTCATAATGTTCCGACTCGGCAGGATTTATAATTTTAATCTCTTCGGGTATTGTCAGGCCAATCTTGGCTGCTTTGGCTTCAATATCTTCCTGCTTACCCAATAAAGTAATATCCACTACATTTTGGTTGATTAATCTTATGGCAGCAGTCAGAATTCGGGCATCGGTTCCTTCGGGCAAAACAATATGTTTCTTTTCGGCTTTGGCCTTTGAAACCAGGCTGTATTGAAACATGTGCGGTGTAACCACATCGGTTCGGTAACTCCTGAACTTATCAATAAGAAATTCGGTATTCACGTAATCTTCAAATGTGGAAATACTGAGCTCAATCTTAGTGGTATTCCCGGGGCGTATTTTTGGTTTTACCTGCGCAATTTTCTGAGCAATTTCAAATGTTGCCTCTTCCACCAAAATTATTGGTACTATGCTTGGTAAACCTTCAATCAGGCTCATTACCGGCTTTTCGGGTTCCATCCCGCCGGTAACTACGATCCCCGAAATTGAAGGGTAGTTGGTAGAAACATTGGCCTGTAAAGCACCAAGGATAATGTCGGAACGATCGCCCGGTGTGATCACCAGTTTATTCTCTCTGACACGTTCCAGAAAGTTACGTAGCTGCATGGCTCCTACTCCATAAACATCAACCTGCTTCGACAGCAAATTCTCGCCAAGCAACACCCTTCCTTCAAGCTCTTCAAGAATTTCACCTACCGTTGGGCTTCCCAATTCCTTAATCTCTGGTATAATTTCCAGGTCAGTTCCTTCAGGAATTACCTCCAGTAACTCAGCACGCATTTCATCAATATCGGCTTCCGGAACCCGGTTCATAAATACCGAAAATATATTTACATCTTCTTCCGCCCAGGTTTTTATGGCAAGATCAACATTCGACACTGCATCTTTAAGTTCTTTATTCTGAGCTGAACTCACTAAAATGGTGGGTAATGAGAGATTTTTTGCAATCTCAATATCAAGATCGAACTCAATGGCAACGCCCTGATCAGAGAAATCAGTACCTTCAACCACAACCACGTCGTAACGTTCTTCGATGGCTTTGTACTGCTCAATAATCTTTTCAATTAAGCGTGCTTCCTGTCCCCGATTTAGATATTTAACAACCTGGGACATGGTAAAGCCGTATGAATCCTTGTATTCCATATCAATATCGAAATGAGACAACATGGTTTCTATGTGGTTATCGTGTTTCCCTTGAGGCTGATCGTTTATAATGGGTCTGAAATAACCCACCTTGCTTACCTTGGTCAAAGCCAGTTTAAATATACCCAGCGCAACCAGCGACCTTCCTGTGCGTCCTTCCGTATTTGTAATGTAAATACCTGTCTTCATCTTCTTTTATATTCTTGCTATATGGTTCAAAAAAACCGGTTTCTATCTTAAAATCCACTCCAAAATTTGAAAAAGTCTAAAGTTTAACTATCCTTCTCTGTCTGTATTGCAGCAGATTATCCACTAAAGCTACATCTTCCTTTCTCTGCTTGTTCATTTTTAGACAAAACCAGACCATGCATAAACCATTGATTTCCTTCACCTTAACAACTATTTCGCATTTCAGACTGAAATACAATCTCCCCTTTGAAATTTCGCGCAAAAGTACAAAAGATTTTAGTCGAAATTATATGGAAGCCATAATTAGACGAAAAATTCACATTCACTTAGCTATCCGCTTCTTCCTTAACCAAATCAAGTCTTGTTTTACTCATAAAAAAGAGAGAATCATCCTTATTCATATACCCTTCCAAAAAGCGAGATGGAATAAAACTCCTATCCGAAGGCTGACGAGGTATCGAAAAATGAATTTATTTTTTCACAGTACATCATGTTGCGGGAAATAAAATCCTAGGATCTCCCGACCATAGTCCGGGATCAGTTCGGTCAAATAATTCTGAGACTCAAAATCATTGTCTCACGGAATTACTGACCATGAATTTACAAATAAAGCTTTTGAAAAATGAGGAGTCGACAAACTTAAAACTCGTAATACAATCCGGTAAACACACCAATGCGATATGGCCGGTAACTTACATCAGGATTGGTATTAATTGAATTCAGATAATAATTTAGGCGTGGTTCTACGGCCAGGGAAAAGTGTTTGCCCATCATGTAATTGAGGCCAACTCCAATGGTTCCTGATAGGTTAAGTGTGGAAATATCTTCGGTACTCCCAATGTTTTGTTTGCCAAAATCATTATCGATATAGGCGTTATTTCCCACAACAAATCCAGCATTCAAACCGCCCATCAATTCAATTCCAAACTTTTTATCAAGAATACTGTAACGTATGTACAGCGGCACTTCAACAAATTCAAACTCCTGGGAGAACTCTCCGTTTGTTACCAGGGTATTGGCAAAGTTTGCATCTGAGTTTTCGGCATTTGTTGCAATGGATGCACCCTTAGGTGTAGCACGCATGTTTATAACACCGGCTGTACTGTTCATTGCAATTCCGTTATTATTTAATTGAACCGAATTCTGGAATCCTGTTCTGGCTTCATCAATATTCTCCGGAGCTGCATACAAATAATCTGCATTCGAATCAAAACTAAAAAGCCCTCCCGCCGAGCTGTTGGAGCTTTGCCCGTTTTGCGAAAAATAAACTCCGCTTTCAACACGCAAACGCTTACTGGTCTTGTACTGAACCGACAAACCTCCACCCACATTCCCAATGCCATTATCGGCGCTATAGGTCATGTTTTGTGAGTACTGCTCACCATGGTTTGCCGAATGCGATGAATAACCAGGAGAAACATGCGCACCGATGATCCAGCCTTTTTTACCTGTTTTTTGCCTCTCGATATTTTTGACATTCGCAGCAATTAATATTTCATCATGGCTGCTAATCACAAATTCTTCTGACTGCCGCATTTTGTATTCTGCCAGCAATACAGTTTCTTTTTCAATTTTAAAGATCGCCTCTACCCTTTCCATTAATGTATAGTTCATTCGCTCAAACGATGCAGCAAAAGTGGTTTCAGTTTCTCTTTCATCTTCCGCCAGTCTGGCAACATTAATAGATCTCGACTTTCTGTATTCTATTGGTTTCAACTTTTCATTTCTCCCCACCTTTACCTTTTCTGGTTTTAGTACTGCCTCTTCCTGTCCCCTTCTGCCCGGTTCTTCTTCCGTTTTGGGTTGCACAATTTCCTGTTCGGCCAATGGAAGAACGTCCTCCCTGCTTTTCTCGTTAAAAAACCAGCCGGCCATAAAGGCAAATACAACAACTGCTGCTGCCGAAATCCAACCAATATAAGCAATACGTTTTTTCCTCAGCTGCCCGGCCATCTGCCCCTGAATATTATTCCACACATGAGGAGGAGGCGCAACCGAAAACCCATCGAGTTTCTCGCGTATTTGCTTGTCCATATTTATCTTATCGTTCATTAAGCCGTATTATTACTCGTTCCTACTTCGCTGTAAAGTTCTTTTACTTTACGTTTTAAAATATCCCGCGCCCGGGCAAGATTTGATTTCGATGTTCCTTCCGAAATTTTCATTTCTTCACTTATTTCCCGATGGTTCATTCCCTCTATTACATAAAGGTTGAATACCATTCGGTAGCGCGGTGGCAATTGCTGTATCAGCTCCATTAATTCCTGTGCCGATATCTGTGCTAAAATGTCATCAGAAACTTCTTGTGTGTCATAAATAGCAACATCTTCAACCGGATGCATTAAATGCTGTTTTCGAAATTTTTCGAGCGAAACATTGACCATAATTCGTCTTACCCAGCCTTCAAAAGAACCCTCGTGCCTAAAACGACCTAAATTCTGAAAAACCTTAACAAAACCTTCCTGCAGGTTATCTTCGGCTTCGGCTTGGTCTTTGGCATACCTCAGACAAACGCCAAACATTTGTGGCGCAAAGCTGTGATAAAGCTGTTCTTGTGCACGTACATTCCCCGAAGCACACTCATTTATTATATTTTTCAGGTCTTCCAAAGTTTATTGCAAATGTGTTGCAAAAGTACTGATTAAAACCGACTTGGTAAATACCATACCTTGCCATTTGCGATCTTGCTACACGGTTCGCGATTCTTAAAATCAGTGGTAAGACGGCAACTTCATAGAAAAGGTTGCGTTACAGGCATGAAAAGATTTTTTTTAAGTGATTTACTTACGCAACCTTTTTCACCATTTCTTCATCTTTATTTCGAAACTCAATAACTTTGGTTCCGAAAAAAGCATGATTGTGTAGCCTGGTGTAGCCTATTGGTTACCATTAAAACAAGCAATTATTATCGAATGAACTATCAAGCTTTAGAATTTAAAATCAAATGCGAATAGTTAAAATTAATCTTGTGTCTTGTATCCTACTAATTTTAATATGATGAAAAATATAATCACACTGCTCATCGTTTTTATACTCACCACTCTGTGTACCTACCAGAATGGAGACGACATAGCCGACGAAATAAAAAACATTGTTCTTGACGAAAAATCAGTACAACTCGTAGAAGCAGGCAATGAATTCGGTCTCGACCTGTTCCAAAATATTTATGCTGCAGAAACCAAAGCAGAAAATATTTTGGTTTCACCCCTCAGCGTTAGTTTAGCACTTGCCATGACCTATAATGGTGCCAGCGGAGAAACAAAAACCGCCATGGAAAAAACGCTTAAAGTTTATGGCTTGCATCCCGATGACATCAATTTATCGTACAAAAATTTGGTTGCCGCCTTACAGTCGCTTGATGCTAAAGTTATCCTGGAAATTGCCAATGCCATTTATTATTCCCAGGAATTTCAGGTTGAAAATGACTTTATTTCAAGGAACAAAAAATATTACGATGCTGAAATACAAGAACTGGATTTTGGCTCGCCCGGTGCTGTTGAAACTATTAATGCCTGGGTAGCGGATAAAACACACCATAAAATAGAAACCATACTGGATTTCATTAGTCCTTCGCAGGTCATGTTTTTACTGAATGCCATTTATTTTAAAGGAATATGGCAAAGTGAGTTCGACAAGGAGAAGACCGTTGAACGTCCGTTTAATCCGGAAAAGGGAGGAACGGAGAATGCTCTTTTTATGAGCAAAACGGATACTGTCTCTTACTTCTCAAACGACTTATTCAGTGCGGTAAAATTGCCTTATGGTATGGGCAACTACAATATGCAAATATTTTTACCCCATCAGGATAAAGTAATTCAAAACATTATTGATGAATTGAACAGGAACAGTTGGAATACCTGGCAAAATAGTTTTCAGGATCCGGTTCAGGTTCAACTGCAAATTCCAAAGCTGAAATACGCCTACGAAATAAAACTCAACGATGTTCTCAGCGATATGGGAATGAACATTGCCTTTGGAGGAGGTGCCGATTTTAGCGGAATTAACAATGCCGGAGGATTATTCATCGACTACGTTAAACACAAAACATTTATTGAGGTGAACGAGGAAGGGACAGAAGCTGCTGCAGTTACCATTGTAGCGATTGACAGGGGGTCGTCCGGGCCTGTTCCGATACGCTTTGATGCTGATCGTCCGTTTTTTTATGCCATCACAGAGGCAGATACCCAGGCCATATTATTTATGGGAACCATTAATAATCCAAATAATGAAGGTTAATCCCGATAAGTTTAAATTTGAAACTGAATTCCGGCAATCTTTTTGCTACGATTCGTAACTTTGAAAAAACATTGATCATGAAAATATCCTTTTCGCTTGTTCTTGCAATAATGGTATGCTCGACATTGTGTTCGTGCAGTCAGAACAACGATGTCCCTAACGAAAATAAAACCATTGAACTGGATGATAAATCGGCACAACTTATACAGGCTGATAATGCGTTTGGTTTTGAGATCTTCCAATTGCTTAGAGAAGAAAGCGAGGAAGAGAATATTATGGTTTCGCCCCTGAGTATTTCGCTGGCACTTGCCATGGCATACAATGGTGCGGATGGTGAGACAAAAACAGAAATGGAAGAAGCCATGAAACTAAATGGTCTTTCTGCGGAGCAGATAAACTCTTCGTATAAAATGTTAATCGCAGCCATGCAATCGCTCGATGACGAGGTGGTTTTTGAAATTGCCAATGCCATTTATTACCACAAAAATTTTCCTGTAAAAGCTGATTTTCTGGACATTAACAATGTATATTACAATGCCGAAGTGGATGGAATTGATTTTGCAGCTCCATCGGCATTGGAAACCATTAACGGCTGGGTAGCCAATAAAACACACGATAAAATTGTCAAAATAATTGAAATTCTGTCGCCCAATGACAGAATGGTTTTATTGAATGCCATTTATTTTTTGGGGAACTGGGCAAAAGAGTTTGACGAGGATGGTACAAAAATGCGAAACTTCCAAATGGCTGATGGCAGCCATAAAGAAGTTGCCATGATGAGCAAGGAAGAGAAACTGGAATATGCCACAAATAATTTGTTTAGCGCGGTGAAAATCCCATATGGTGATGGTCAGTATAACATGATCGTTATGCTCCCGGCCCCGGGTGAAAAATCAGAAACAGTTATTGACGAACTTTCAACCGACAAATGGAAAAGCTGGAACAAAGATTTTGAGTCAACCGACAATGTTGTGATTACCATGCCGCGTTTTAAATTCGCGTTCGATACCAGGCTGGTTGATGTACTCAAGCAAATGGGAATGATAAAGGCATTCTCGGCTTTGACTGCAGACTTTTCGAAAATATCGGATATGGATTTATTCATCAGTGATGTTATCCATAAAACCTACATTGATGTTAACGAAACCGGCACCGAAGCGGCAGCAGTAACTGCCATTGTTTTCGCAACTACCAGCATCGGACCGGAGGGACCTGAAAAAATATATTTTACCGTTGACAGGCCCTTTGTTTTTGCCATTACCGAAAAAGATACCGATGCAATATTGTTTATCGGAGAAGTTCAAAATCCGGAATATGAAGACTAAACCACCAGCATTGAAAATACATAGGTTTGACATTCGAATGAAATTCGATGAATATATAATTAGACGGAAGACAACCAGAAATTGATTAATGATTAGTGATTATTGATTAATGTAAACGGTGGTTAAGCGGTATGACGGATACAGAATTAACAATCTCATTTCAACGACAACTATGACAACGGAAAAGACCCAAGACCAAAGAAATTGATTAATGATTATTGATTAGTGATTAATGGCTTGGTCAATAAATTCTGATACTCGATACGCGACAACAATGACAACAACGACAACAACGACAACTTGGATACTGATCACTGCTTCTTTGCTCTTTGTTCTTTGTTCTTATCCAGACTTAAGTAGCTGCAATACATTGCAGGGTTTTAACCATTAACTTGAAAATAAAACATTCTGCCTTGCAGATACATTGGTTTAACAATCGATTGACAGACTAAAACGATAAAGTTGCCGTTATAACTTAAATTCAGAAAGCCATGAAACGATTCGTCGTAATACTATCCTTGATTTTACTTGTATTTACTGCTTGTCAGGACAACGAAGAGATTTTATTCCAGGAGACCGGAATTGTGGTCGATTATGCCGGTGCGGGGAATTGCGGATTTATTATTGAGCTGGACAATGGAACCCGGATTCAACCTCTTTACTACCCAAAAGATTATTCGTTTATGCACGGCCAACGTGTTTTGGTTGAATATGTTGAACTGAACAACATAATTAACGGCTGCGACCGTGGTGTAGCCAGCGACATTAAATACATTGAAGAACTCGCCTGCGCACCTTATGTGGATCTTTATTTCGAGAACTACGACAGCCTTGCCCGTGATCCTGTATTTCTTCATGAAGCCCTTGTGGACGAAGATTGCCTGTATTTTAAGGTTTCTTACAGCGGGGGATGCCAGGAACACACCATTGATCTGGCACGCATGCACCCCTGGACAGCCAGTAGCTCCAATATTGCCACATTTGAAATTCGCCACAATGCCAACGACGATTTATGCGAAGCCTACTTTACCAAAGAATTTCGCTTTGATTTAACGCCTTTAAAACTTGAAGGAATTAAAGAATTTGTACTCACTGCCAAACTAACAAACGGAGAGGTTTACAACACGATATTTGATTTAAACTAGAAAAATTCTCTTGTAGTCGTACAATTAGTTCTGCAAAGTTATCGTTTCTACAAAAACAGCCCTTTCTTATTGTTTTTAAGCTACTAGTATTGACTTAAACAGCATTGTACCGTATATTGCACTCTTAAAATCCTAATACAAATAATATGAAACGCTTTACCCTTTTACTATTTACAATCCCGTCGCTGTTCTTCTCATGCGACAAAATTGATGACGCAAACACCGTCGAATTCGACAGAACCCTATCCGTAGAGATTCCGGTTGACATAGCACCACCGGCAGCAATTGCAGGCAAATCTGCAGCAGCTGACTTTAATTTTTCCCAATCGCAAACAATTTCATTGGGTGAAATTGAAGATATAACGGAATATCTAAACAAAATCAAAACAATAGAAATTAATAACCTTGAAATTTCATTTGATGGTTTTGAAGAGGGAGAAGAAATAACTACGATTGATATTTCAGTAACCGGAGTTGGTCTTCTGGCTACCCTTAATAATATTACCTCAGTGAATAACTCATATTCGCCTGAAATTGATAGTGCCAAATTAACACAGGTTGCCACAATCTTTTCTTCAACCAAAGCAATTACCATTTCAGTTTCCGGATCAACAAATACAGCTCCAATGGATTTCGACGTTAATATGGATTTCGATTGCCATATTGAGGCAGAAGCTTTATAGGTAACAAACAAAGTTTGAAAGCTTTCAGGAGCTGCTCCCGGGCGATTGGATGCAACTTTCCTGAAAATGGAAGAAACTAACGAATTGGATCATGTCGCATATTAGAATTAGATATAACAAAAAAAACCCGAAGCGTCTTACTTCGGGTTTTTTTTGTTATATCTAATTGAGCTAAATATGAATCACTTCATCGTATGCGGCAGCTGCAGCTTCCATAACCGCTTCGCTCATGGTAGGGTGTGGATGAATCGTTTTCAGTAATTCATGCCCTGTAATTTCCAGTTTCTTCGCCACTACCAGTTCGGCTATCATTTCCGTTACATTCCCACCTATCATGTGAGCACCCAGTAACTCGCCGTATTTAGAATCGAAAATAAGTTTTACAAAACCATCTTTTTGGCCGGCAGCACTTGCCTTACCACTTGCCGAGTAAGGGAATTTACCCACTTTCACTTCGTAACCGGCTTCCTTCGCTTTCGCCTCGGTTAATCCCACCGATGAAACTTCAGGATTTGTATAGGTACATCCCGGAATATTTCCGTAATCAACCGGCTCAGGATTTAATCCGGCAATTTTCTCAATACAGGTAATTCCTTCGGCCGATGCCACGTGAGCCAGGGCCGGACCTGCAACAATATCACCAATGGCGTAAACACCATCCACATTGGTTTTATAGTATTCGTCAACTTTCACACGTCCTTGTTCGGTTTCTATGCCCAATTCTTCCAGTCCAATTCCTTCCGTATTTGGTGCAATTCCAACGGCAGAAAGAACAACATCAGCTTCGACCACCTCTTCACCTTTTTTTGTTTTAATGGAAACCTTGCACTTATCGCCCGATGTATCAACACCTTCAACCGAAGAACTGGTCATTACCTTCATTTTGCTCTTTTTGAAGTTGCGTTCCAGTTGTTTAGCCACATCAAGATCTTCGTTTGGCACCAGTGTCGGCATAAACTCAACCAAAGTAACTTTAGTGCCAATGGTGTGGTAGAAATAGGCAAACTCGCTACCGATGGCTCCCGAGCCAACAACCACCATACTTTCGGGCTGTTTATCCAGTGTTAAAGCCTTGCGGTAACCAATAATTTTTGTCCCGTCTTGCGGAAGATTTGGCAATTCGCGCGAACGTGCTCCTGTGGCCAGAATAATATGTTTTGCGGTGTAAGCTGTTTTTTTGCCTGCATCGTCGGTAACCTCAACGGTATTTTTGGCGCTTAATTTTCCCCAGCCAAAAATCGATTCAACCTTATTCTTCTTGAACAAGAACTGAATACCTTTACTCATTCCATCGGCTACGCCACGGCTGCGTTTTACCATGGCTTCGAAATCGGGTTTTACTTCGCCTTCGATTGTAACACCGTAATCGGCTGCATGCACGGCATATTCATAGGCCTGTGCACTTTTCAATAAGGACTTTGTTGGAATACATCCCCAATTCAAACAAATTCCACCCAGGTTTTCCTTTTCAACTACTGCAACTTTAAAACCAAGTTGAGCTGCACGAATGGCCGTAACATAACCACCGGGACCGCTACCTATAACTATTACATCGTAATTCATCGTAATATTTTATTTTTTATGACATTTGATTTAAGTAAATATAACGCCTTTAATACAGAAAGGTTCTACAAAATTACGAGTTTTCAAACATTTAGAATCCTGTGGTATGTGGTGCGTGTATTTTCTCCGGAATAAGCAGATCAAATTTCGATCATTTCAATTTCGAATGAAGATCGAGTAATTCTCCGGCGGCGATAAACGAACTTATTTTATCGTTTAAAACATAATTTTCGAGCACTTTTATTTTTTCTTTAATTTCAGGATTTTCATAAAATTTCTGCTTCAGCTGCTCTTCGATGGTTTCATGCATCCAATATATTGATTGCTCGTTTCTATTTTTATAAAAGTACCCGCTTTCAGTGGTCAGTTTTTTATACTTCTGAATTTCTATCCAAATTTCGGAAATGCCTATTATATTATATGCCGAGCAGGTTAAGACACCCGGTTCCCAATCCGAGTCTTTTTTCGGGAACAGGTGAATGGCATTTTTATACTGAACCTGTGCCATTTGTGCCTTTTCAATATTGTTCCCGTCGGCTTTATTAATGGCAATTAAATCGGCCATTTCCATAATGCCTCTTTTAATTCCCTGTAGCTCGTCGCCGGCCCCTGCCAGCATCAGCAACAGGAAAAAGTCTGTCATCGAATGAACGGCAGTTTCGCTTTGCCCCACTCCAACCGTTTCGATCAAAATGTGGTTAAACCC
The DNA here is from genome assembly GCA_041546215.1 of Draconibacterium sp. Lineage (GTDB taxonomy): Bacteria > Bacteroidota > Bacteroidia > Bacteroidales > Prolixibacteraceae > Draconibacterium. The sequence goes on from JBFEWU010000029.1 coordinate 13,219, forward strand.
GGCTGCCTCGCACAGAATAATGGTTTCGCGGGTTTTCCTTGCCACACCTCCCAGCGAACCGGCCGACGGACTTGGCCGAATGTAGGCATTCTTATCGGCTGCCAATTCTTCCATCCGGGTTTTATCGCCCAAAATACTTCCTTTGGTGCGTTCACTGCTTGGATCGATGGCCAGCACAGCCAGTTTCTCTCCACTCCCGGTAATGTGCTTCCCGAGGGCTTCTATAAATGTACTTTTCCCAACCCCAGGAACTCCCGTGATACCAATCCGTAGCGACTTCCCACTCTGTGGCAAACAATGTTTTATGATCTCCTGTGCCAGTTTCTGATGCTGAGGCTTTGCACTTTCAACCAGGGTAACCGCCTTACTTAATACGGTTATATCTCCCTTGAAAATTCCGTTTACATATTCATCAACCGACAATAATTTCCTTTTCTTTTTCAGAAACCTTTTAACCGAGTCATTACTTAGCGATGCAGGTTGTTCAATTCCCTCATTCACTTTCAATCCTTCAAATTCTGGATTGTTTTCAATATGCTGAGTATCTTTTCCCGACATGAAAATCTGTTTTAAGCTTTAAATCCGAAGTATGCCTTTAAACCATTCGACGAGGTTCCAATTCATAATCCGGGTTAAAAGTACGGCAAAAAAGAAGGTGCTGCAAATATACACTTGCAGCACCCACTATATATTATCAATAAATATATCTCTAACCTTGTGTAGTACTAACATTACTGGAAATGCGCAATGTTGTTGTTGGCGTTTTCGGATCGTTGGTAATAACAGTAATGGATTTACTTTGACGGCCACGTTTTCCGCGCGAGTCAAAAGTAATTTTAATCGGTGCTGTTTCGCCCGGGGCAATTACCTTTTTCGATGGAGCAACAGCCGTACATCCACACGAAGAGCGAACCCTGCGAATTAACAGGTCAGTTTTTCCATCGTTTGTTACTGTGAAAGTATGGTCTTTCTTCTCACCTTGCGTCATGGCACCAAAATCGTGTGTTTTAGGCTCGAAATTGGCAACAGGTGCATTTGCAAGCTGCTCGGGAGTAAGATGCGAGAAATCCTCTTCGATGGTACAACTTACGCCAATGGAGCTTTTATAATCCTTACTTCCGTTTAACGACAGGTAAATACGGTGCGAAGCAAAGCCATAAGTATTGGCCGCTTTTGTGTCGTATGTAACAGTGACTTTACCACGACCTTTGGCAGGAATAACCGTCGGCTCAGCTACAGCTTTCATATGCTTTGGAACAGTACGGAAACCTATGTCAACAGGATTATCAGAATCGTTAACCAGTTCCAGTTCTTTAGTAACCATTTCGCCCTGTTTTACTTTTGCAAACGAAATATAATTCGATTTCACACGAAGAGGACCAATGGTTCTGGGGTACTGCTCGGCCAAAGTTTTTTCGCGGGGCGCAACCTTCCCATTAATGCGTAACACAGTAGTTTTAACCGTTGCATTTGAAGTAACGGTTACCGATTTATTGAATGTGCCGGGACGATTTTTCGGATTATAACTGACTTTAATTTCACCGTCTTTGCCCGGAGCAACAGGCTCGCGCGTCCATTTTGGAGTTGTACATCCGCATGAGGCTCTTACATTGGTAAGCACCAGTGGTACATCCCCTTCATTTTTAAACTTAAATGTGGTCGTTTGAACTCCATCGGCCTCTTTGAAAGAACCAAAATCGTGTGTCGTCTGCTCAAACTTAATCTCTGCCTTTCCTTGTGCCATTGCAGAACCAACTGCCATAAGCAATGAAAAAGCCATCATTAATTGCAAAATTCGTTTCATCTGTATTGTTTTAATTTGATATTTGACCTAAATTCAGTCTTGTGAAATAGTGTTCTGTAAATTTGTTTCTAAAGCTAATTTCAAAACAAATGTAAGAATGCTTTGGCATAAGGCGTGTTAATTGAATCCAATATTTTGTTAACGAGTTGTTAACCGCTCTGTTCAACTAAAAAAATATGTAGTTTCGCTAACATGAAAGGCAAGGCACTAAGATATGTAATATTACTGGCTACAGTTTCCATAGCAGGTATTTTTCTTATTCAGTTTACCTTCATCCGCAAGTCCTATACGATTTCCGATAAACTGTTTAAAGAGAGTGCCAGTGTTGCCTTAAAAGAAGTGGCCTGGCAAATTATGTTAGCCACCGGAACCACTGAGAATTTTGACAGCATTACACCCGTTGAAATCTTTTCGAACAGCATATACCTGGTTAATGTTGGCATTGCCATCGACAAAGAATTACTAAAAGTAAACCTGATCAGGGAATTAAAAAAACATGAAATTTATTACGATTTTGAGTTTGCCATTTTTAATCCCACCGAAGAACAAATGGACGAAGGAACACTGGTAAAGGTAAACTCGGAAGAAAAACCTTCCTACTATGCTTTTCCGGTCAACGAAAAATACACCAACTATTTTGGCATTCATTTTCCCGACCGTTCATCCTATTTTAATTCCCGCCTTTCCATCTGGTATTTTCTCACAGGTTTATTAATTTTAGTTGTTTTCTTCTTTGGATATACGCTGGCCATAATTATTCGTCAACGCCAGCTCTCCGAAGTTCAGAAAAACTTTATTAATAATCTTACCCACGAATTAAAAACGCCAATTTCATCCATCGGGCTATCCGCAAAAGTTATAAACGACAAAAAAATCCTGGAATCGCCCAAACGATTGTTTGAATATGCCCGGATTATTCAGGAACAAAACACACGCCTGTCGAAAAATGTGGAAAAAGTACTAACCCTGGCATCCGTTGAAAAAAGCAGGATTAAACTGAACCTGGAAGATATTAAAGCAGATCAGTTCTTAGAAGAGGCGATTAAAACATTTAAACAGTCATCTTCAGGGCAAAAGGCAAAAATCACAAGTAAATTAAATGGTGCCAAAGTAAAGATTCAGGCTGATAAATTTCATTTCAACAACCTGATTTCAAATGTACTTGAAAATGCGGTAAAATATTGTGAGATCTCACCTGAAATTCAGGTTAAATTCAAAAAAAGAAAAAATTCCTTCGAATTAAGCTTTACCGATAATGGCATTGGAATTCCACGCGAATACCGGAAAAAGATTTTCAAGAAATTTTATCGTATACCCACCGGGAATGTTCACAACGTAAAAGGTTTCGGGCTAGGCCTCGATTACGTTCATAAAATAATAAAGGCCCACAACTGGAAAATAAAGGTCGACGATAATCCCAGTGGAGGAAGTATTTTTACACTAAGCATTCCGAAATAAAGTACTATCCTTTGGAGACAAATAGGTTTAGATATAGAATGGAAATTTAAATAGTATTGAAAAAATGAATGGGAGAATGAAGACCGAAGACCGGAGACATCAGGAATTGATTAATGATTATTGTCTATTGATTAAATAGGATTTTCGTATCTTCAGACGACAAGACAACGATAACAACAGGAGTTGGAAGATTCGAATATAGGAGGATTAGAATATTAGAATGGAGGAAGGATTAGAGAAGCTCAAAGACGGAAGATAACAGGAATTGATTAATGATTGTGATTGAGAAAAATCTGCAAGCATTCGAATATTCTGACATCCAGCAACTGAGTATCCGAAAATCCAAATTTCTGTTTACTGAACACTGAACACTGCTTCTTTGTTCTTTGTCCAGGTTCTTTGTTCTTTGTTCTTTGTTCTTTGCTCATATTTAGACTCAGAAGTTGCAATAAATTGACCGGTTTTAATCCAAAAACCAGATATTAAATTATGAATGAAAAAGCATTTAAAATATTGTTAGTTGAAGACGACGAAGCCTTGCGTTTTATTGTAAAAGATAACCTGGAGCAAAACAACTACGATGTACAGGTAGCCGAAGACGGAGAGATTGCCCTTCAACTATTCGACGAAGGAGAATTCGACCTGATTGTATTGGATGTTATGCTGCCAAAAATTGATGGATTCCAGGCAGCCAAAAAAATCAGGAAAACCAACGAGCAGGTACCCATTATCTTCCTTACGGCCCGAAGCATGACAGAGGATAAAATTACAGGGCTTACCATTGGCGGAGATGATTATATTCCTAAACCATTCAGCATGGAGGAATTGCTGCTGAAGATCAAAATCTTTCTAAAACGCAGCCAGAATCAACCGGTTACAAACGGAGAGACTGCAAAACAGATTCAAATCGGAGGCTTCGATTTTCACCCCGAAGATTTATCCATGACCTTTAATGGGGAAGTACGAAGTCTTACTTTAAAAGAGGCCGAGCTCATTCAGTTTTTTGCCGGGAATATCAACAAAGTGTTAAGCCGAAATGAAATACTGGAACAAGTCTGGGGTACCAACGACTATTTCCTTGGCCGGAGTCTTGATGTCTTTATTTCACGCCTTCGAAAATACTTCAAAGCCGATCCGGCTGTAAAAATCACCAATCTCCATGGCATTGGATTTCGTTTTTCGGTAAAAAAAGAAGATTGATTTATTGCTGAAAACAAAACAACCGCAGAACACGGGACAACTTTTATGTAAGCCAGATGATACCCAACCGATTAAAACCGGAATCTGTGACAGAATATCTCTTCCGTATTGAAACGGCTCGCAATAAACAGTTAATCTATTGGTTCTGAGTAAAAAATGAATATTTTTGTATTTCTTAGAAAAAAGTGTTTAAGTTTTTGGAAGAAATAAAAAAAGCGTTATTTTTGCAGTCCGAAAATTGAATAGGAAACAAGTAAAACTTTATAGAAATGAGTAAAAGAACATTTCAACCATCAAATAGAAAGAGAAAAAACAAGCACGGCTTCAGAGAAAGAATGTCTTCTGTTGCAGGTCAGAAGGTAATTAAAGCCCGTAGAGCAAAAGGAAGAAAAAAATTGTCTGTTTCAGACGAACCAAGACATAAAAGATAGTTAATATCTTAAAAAACTTTTGCGGGAAGGTAAAGAAGCTAATTCTTTACCTTTTCGTGTTTATACCCAGTAGAGAACCGTTCTGTTTTTGTGAGAACTCACGCAGAACGGTTCTTTAATCTCGTGGATACATCCTGGATACTTAGGTTATTTTTCACACTTTGTAATTTCTTCGCTTTTCGGTGCTTGTTTCTGCTTATTTTTCTTTCCCCATACTTTTTTTGATTTATTTTTGTTTCTTTATTAAGACTGATAAAATAGGACATGAGTTTAGGTAAATTTTTAGTTAGCCGTACTTTTATAAAACATTTTATTATCGCTGTAATACTTGTGGCGACTCTATTGTCTGCCACATTGCTGGGATTAAGGTTGTACACCCATCATGGAATTTCCTATCCGGTACCCAATTTAACCGGGCTTTCTGTGGAAGAGGCAATAGCAGGTACACAGTCCAATCAATTACGGGTAGAAATTATCGATTCGGTGTACAACAAACAATATGCTCCGGGAACCGTTGTCGACCAACTTCCCCTTGCCAATTCAAAGGTCAAAAAGAACCGCACCATTTTACTCACCATAAACTCACTAAATCCCGAGAAGGTGGTTTTGCCGAAACTTACCGATATATCCTTTCGTCAGGCACAGGTATTGCTCGAAAACAACGGCTTATTTATTGGAACGGTTTCCTATCAACCATCGGAATACGACGATTTGGTTTTGGAAGCCTTGCAGGATTCGGCAAAAATTGAAAGCGGTGACAAAATAATAAAAGGATCAACCATTGATTTAATAGTGGGAAGAAGTAAAGGCAACCTAAAAACGCCACTACCCAACCTCACTGGGTTTTCAATCGATGATGTACAGGCAACACTAACAGCGGCGAGATTAAACCAGGGTGTGATTATTTATGACGACACATTTGAGACTGCCGAAGATTCATTAAATGCCAGGGTTTGGAAACAATTCCCAAATCCGGAATTTATCTCAGAAGTAGAACTTGGATCGTCGGTGGATATTTGGCTAACGGCAAGCCCTGAAAAAATTGACAATGCCTTCGAAAAATAACGTTATGGAAGAAGAAAAAAAACCACATGATCAAGTTGAAAATACAACGATCGGGCAAGGAGATTCCGATAACAGCCTCCCGGAGGATGAACAGGAAGAAAGTGGTTTATATGAACATTACCGGCTTATGGTCGATCCCGGACAGTCTTCCATTCGTATCGACAAATTTCTATCGAACAGAATCGACAATGCTTCGCGCAGCCGTATACAGGCAGCTGCCGATGCAGGAAACATTTTAGTGAACGGCCAGGCCGTGAAGCCCAACTACAAGGTAAAACCCAACGAGGAAATTTTGATTGTAATGGATTTCCCACGCAGGGAATTAAAAATAATTGCTGAAGATATCCCACTAAATATTGTCTATGAAGACGACCAACTGATCGTAATCAATAAACCTCCGGGACTGGTCGTTCATCCCGGTCATGGTAATTACAGCGGTACACTGGTAAATGCCCTGGCATACTACTTCAAAGACCTTCCACTATTTAACAGCGAAGATCCGCGTCCGGGATTGGTTCACCGAATTGACAAAGACACATCGGGATTAATGGTGGTTGCGAAAACAGAACACGCCAAAAACAAACTGGCCTTACAGTTTTTTGAAAAAACCACCGAACGCCGTTACCAGGCCCTGGTATGGGGGAGCTTAAAAGAAGATGAAGGAACCATTACCGGGAACATTGGCCGCAGCTTAAAGAACAGGCAGGTTTTTACCGTTTTCCCGGAGGGTGATTTTGGGAAACACGCTGTAACACACTATAAAGTACTACGAAGGATTGGTTATGTTACTCTGGTTGAATGCCGTCTGGAAACCGGACGCACACACCAGATCAGGGTGCACATGAAATACATAAACCATACCCTTTTCAACGATTCGAATTACGGGGGCGACCAGATATTACGCGGAACCACATTCAGTAAATACAAGCAATTTGTGCACAACTGTTTTAAAATATTGCCACGCCAGGCATTACATGCAAAAACCTTAGGATTTATCCATCCAACAAGCGGAAAAAAAATGATATTTAATTCTGAATTGCCCGAAGATATGGTAACGGCAATCGACAGATGGGAAAATTATATCGCAAACAGAAATGATTAAAAATAACAAGCCAAACATAGCAGTAATTGCAGGAGGCGATTCTTCGGAATTTATTGTATCGGTAAAAAGTGGCGCAAATGTTCTGAAAGCTGTCGATACAAAAAAATTCAATCCCTGGTTGATTCAAATGCAAGGAAAAAACTGGGAGGTTTTTCAGGATGAAAAGAAAATTGCCGATATTGATAAAAACGATTTCAGTTTCCAATGGAATGGGAATAAGACAACCTTCGATTTCGCCTACATCACCATCCACGGTACTCCGGGAGAAGATGGAATCTTACAAGCTTATTTCGAATTGCAAAAAATACCCTACTCCACCTGCAGTGTGCATTCTTCATCCTTAACTTTTAATAAGTGGTTTTGCAACAACTACCTCCGCAATCTGGGCGTACTTATGGCTAATTCGAAAAAATTCAAAAAAGGCGAAACCATAAATACCAAAAGCATTGTAGAAGACCTTGGATTGCCCGTGTTTGTAAAACCAAACGCTGGAGGATCCAGTTTTGGAATCACCAAAGTTAAGGAACCTGAACAACTGGAAGAAGCGATTCATATGGCCTTGAAAGAAAGTGATGAAGCTTTGGTTGAGCAGTTCATTGAAGGCACTGAGTTTACCTGTGGATTGGTGAAAATTGGTAATAAGAAAACGATTTTCCCCCTTACTGAAGTACTTCCCAAAAATGAGTTCTTCGACTTTGAAGCAAAATACACACCGGGTGCTGCCGAAGAAATTACACCGGCACGCTTGCCTGAAAATTTATTCAACAAGTGCCAGCAACTAAGCTCCGAAATTTACGATCTGTGCGAGTGCTCAGGAATTGCCCGGATCGATTTTATCCTGAAAGGTGAAGACTTTTATTTTCTGGAAGTTAACACCACGCCCGGCATGACCGCAACCAGTTTTATTCCCCAACAAATTGAGGCGATGGGTAGCACATTAACAGAAATAATTACCCAAATCATTGAAGATAAGCTTAATTAAGTGACTACATCTGAGTTCAATTAACAATTGTGAATAACCCCCGTTGAAAATAGTTGCAAATATATCTTGTGGCAGGGAGGCTAAATTTATACTTTTGACTTCCTTTAGGCTTTGGCAACTAACATAACTTTGACTCGTAAAAACATGGCAGAACGTAGAAAAACAAACCAGCAAAAACAGCAATCCACCTTAGAACAAATTAATGCCCAATACGGGAAACTTCCCCCACAAGCCATTGAGGTTGAGGAAGCTGTTTTGGGTGCGTTAATGCTTGAACGTGATGCCTATGTCACTGTTGCCGACACCATCGACACCAACAGTTTTTACAAAGATGAGCACAAAAAGATTTTCGATGCCATCAAAAAATTGTCGGGAAAAGAAAAACCGGTTGACCTGTTAATGGTTACCCAGGAACTAAAAGACCGCGATCAACTGGATGAAGTTGGCGGCCCCGGATACATTACCCAACTTACACGCCGTGTCGCCTCGGCTGCACATATTGAGTTTCATGCTCGTATTATCGCCCAAAAGTTTATGCAGCGTGAACTGATTCGGGTATCTTCCGAAATTCAGGCAAAATCGTACGACGACACCATCGATGTTGACGACCTGCTTGATTTTTCAGAATCGGCACTTTTCCAGGTCTCCGAGGGCAACATCAAAAAAGAAACGGTGCCCATTAAACCCATCCTTAACATGGCCGTTCTTCAGATTGAAAAAGCACGCGGACAGGCCGATGGATTGAGTGGTGTGCCGTCTGGCTTTTCGGCTGTGGACCGGATTACTTCCGGATGGCAGCGATCCGATCTTGTGATTCTTGCTGCGCGGCCAGCAATGGGTAAAACCGCCTTTGTTCTTTCCATGGCCCGGAATATGGCCGTAGAACATCGCCAGGGAGTGGCCGTGTTTTCGCTCGAAATGTCGTCTTTGCAATTGGTAAACCGTCTGATATCTGCTGAAACCGAACTTGGTGGTCATAAGATTAAAACCGGCAAACTGGAAGATTACGAATGGACACAGCTAAATCAGCGAATAAAAACACTGGATGATGCACCCATTTTTATCGATGACACACCGGCACTTTCCATTTTTGAATTCAGGGCAAAATGCCGGCGCCTGAAAATGCAACACGACATAAATATTATCATTGTCGATTATCTTCAGCTAATGACCGCCGGCTCTGACAACCGTGGCAGCCGTGAGCAGGAAGTAAGTATGATCTCGCGTTCGTTAAAGGCCATTGCCAAAGAACTCGATGTGCCAATAATTGCCCTCTCGCAGTTAAGTCGTGCCGTTGAATCGCGCGAAGGGAAACGCCCACAGCTTTCCGATCTGCGGG
>JBFEWU010000107.1:0-12799 GCA_041546215.1 Draconibacterium sp.
ACCTATGGTTTGTTTATTGGCGATGATTTTGAAGTCTTTGATAAGGCAGCCAAACTTTCGCTTCAGGTAAATTTTGAAATGCTTGATATGCCAATTAACAAAGCGGTAGTTTGGCTCGATCCTACAGAGTTTAAAAGCACCTGGCTCGGAAACAAAAGTATTTACAGGACACGAATGGCTCTGGCCGACAATGCGGAACTTATCGTTCTCGCGCCTGCGTTAAAAGAATTTGGCGAAGATGAACAAATCGATAAACTCATCAGAAAATACGGGTATTTTGGAACGCCACACACCTTAAAATTGGTGAAAGAGAACGAAGAACTTCAAAAAGGCCTGGGAGCTGCGGCTCACCTCATTCATGGTTCTTCCGAAGGACGGTTCAATATTACTTACTGCCCGGGGAAAGGCAAAGACAATCTGACCCGTAAAGAAATAGAAAGTGTGGGATTTAATTATGCCGACATTGACGAAATGACAGCTAAGTACAATCCTGAAAAACTAAAGGACGGATACAACCTTGTGGATGGAGAAGAAATTTTTTACATCTCAAATCCGGCAATAGGCTTGTGGGCATTTAAAGATCGCTTTGAATATTAGGATCGCTGAGTAGTGATTTGGCATGGGAAGATTTTTTTCCAGGCAACAGTGACTGATGACCAATGAGGTAAAAAAATGGAACAGAAGAAACGAGAGAATATAAATTGGGGGATTATAGGAGTTGGAGATGTTACCGAAGTAAAAAGCGGACCGGCATTCCATAAAATAGAAAACTCCAATTTGCATGCCGTAATGCGCCGAAATGCTGAGAAAGCAGAAGATTATGCGCGCAGGCATAAGGTTGCCAGGTGGTACACAAATGCTTCGGAATTAATAAACGACAAGGAAATTGATGCTGTTTATATCGCAACTCCTCCTGCTTCTCATGCCATTTATGCCATTGAAACCATGAAAAGCGGCAAACCAGTTTATGTTGAGAAACCAATGGCACTTAATTATGCTGAGTGTATGAAAATGCTAAAAGTTTCACATGAAACCGGAATGCCATTGTGGGTTGCATACTATCGAAGATCTTTACCTGCATTTTTAAAGGCAAAAGAATTGGTCGATTCAGGTGCCATTGGAAAGCCTTTCATGGTAAATATCAAATTGTACAAGGAAGCATCCGAGCGTAAACAAGAATCTGAGAAAATGAACTGGCGTGTCTTCCCTGAAGTTGCAGGAGCCGGCCACTTTTTCGATTTGGCTTCGCATCAACTGGATTACCTCGATTTTGTATTTGGTGAGATAAGCGAAGTAAAAGGCAATGCTTCAAATCTGGCAGGCCTCTATCCTGCTGAAGATACAGTCTCCGGAACGTGGAAACATAAGTCGGGAGTAATTGGTACCGGTAGTTGGTGTTTTGTGGTGGATGAAAATTCGGCGAAAGATTACATACAGATTATCGGTGAAAAAGGTGAAATTTGTATGCCTTGCTTCTCGCATGGAGTATTGAAATTAACGACAGCTGAGGGCATAAAAGAACTGAAGTTTGAAAATCCGTATCATATTTCTCAGAATTTGGTTCAGCAGGTGGTTGACGAGTTAAGGGGGGTTGGAAAGTGTGTGAGCACCGGGGAAGCAGCCGCGCGAACAAGCCGGGTGCTGGATGAGTTCGTGAAAGAATATTATAAATAAACACAATAGGCACAATAAAATACAATAGAGATGCTTAATCAAAAATTAATAAATGATATAACATACGAAATTATAGGCTATGCCATTGAGGTTCATAAAGAACTTGGACCAGGTTTATTGGAAAGTGTTTATGAAAAATGTCTCGCTCATGTTCTAATTGAAAATGGGATGAAAGTTGAACGACAGAAATCCGTTCCCATAAATTTCAAAGGATTGGAGTTAGATGCAGATTTGAGATTTGATTTACTGGTTGAGGATATAATAATTGTTGAATTGAAAACAGTTGAAACACTTTTACCGATCCACGAAGCACAACTTTTGACCTATTTAAAATTATTAGAAAAGCCAAAAGGATTGCTGATTAATTTCAATTGCACAAACATTTATAAAGAGGGACAAAAAACTTTTGTTACCAAACAATTTAAAGAATTACCCACAGGATACTAATGTGCCCTGTTATGCCTAATGTGGTTCCCAAAAAAACCTATTGTGTCCTAATGTGCCTAATGTGGTTCCAAAAAAAACAGAAACAATAAAAAAGTTAGTTTTCAAAGAAATATAAAAACCAATTAAAGCAAAAATAAAAACCTATTGTGCCCTAATGTGGTTCAAAAAAAACATTAAAACAAAAAAGAAACCTATTGTGCCCTAATGTGCCTATGTGGTTCAAAAAAAATAACAGAATAATTAAAAACCTATGTGCCCTAATGTGCATATGTGGTTCAAAAAAACAGAAACAATAAAAAAGTTAGTATCCAAAGAAATATAAAAAACATTAAAACAAAAAAAGAAACCTACTGTGCCCTAATGTGCCTATGTGGTTCAAAAAAAATAACAGAATAATTAAAAACCTATTGTGTCCTATTGTGCCTATGTGGTTCAAAAAATAAAAACAAAATTAAAAACCTATGTGCCCTAATGTGGTTCAAAAAATGAAAATAATAATCGACAACAAAATTCCCTATATAAAAGGAGCGCTGGAGCCATTCGCAGAGGTAATCTATCTTCCGGGAAAAGAAACAACACCGGAAGTGGTGAAAGATGCCGATGCCCTGATTACCCGGACCAGAACCGTCTGTAATGAGCAATTATTGAAAGACTCAAAGATTAAGTTTATTGCAACTGCAACCATTGGCTACGATCATATCGATACTGATTACTGTCGAAAAGCAGGAATTGAATGGACAAATGCCCCGGGTTGTAATGCCGAAAGCGTAAATCAATACATCTCTTCTGCACTGTTTTCCTGGTCGATGAGAAAACGGAAAGATTTGGCAGGGCTTACCATTGGCATCGTTGGTGTGGGCAATGTGGGATCTCGGGTAGCAAAAACCTGCGATATTTTAGGAATGAACGTGCTTCTGAATGATCCTCCAAGGGAAAGAGTTGAAGGATCAGAAAAATTTGTTTCACTGAAGACCATACAAAAAGAAGCCGATATCATCAGCGTTCATGTCCCCTTAAATCTGGAAGGCAAGGACTCCACTTTTCATTTGGCAAATGAAACATTTCTACAGGAACTAACTAAAAAGCCATTAATAATAAATTCATGCCGGGGCGAAGTAGTTGATTCAGAAGCCATATACAATGCCATAGAAGCCAATGATATTGAAGGATTCATCGCCGACTGTTGGGAAAATGAACCAGAGATTAACCTGGACTTATTAAACCACACTGATTATGGAACACCGCACATTGCAGGTTATTCCAAAGACGGGAAAGCCAACGGAACACAAATGAGTATCCGGGCAATCAGTAAATTTTTCAAGCTTGGAATTGATAACTGGCAAGCCCAAAATGTTGAACTTCCTGAAAAGACAATCCTCGAAATCGACGGAGACCAACGAAGAGAATACTCCATTCTGGCAGAAGCGGTATTATCAACTTATGATATTGAGAATGACGACGACGCACTGAAAGATGCACCTCATAGGTTTGAACAATTACGCGGAGATTACCCGGTACGCCGGGAATTTGATTCTTATACGATAAAAGCAAAAAATATTAAAGAAATCACCCTGGAAAAATTAAAAAAATTAGGATTTAAAATACAACCACAACAGGTACCCAAAATGAAATAGATCCTATGTACCTAATATGGTTCAAAAAAAACATTAAAACAAAAAAGAAACCTATTGTGCCCTAATGTGCCTAATGTGGTTCAAAAAAATAAAAACAAAATTAAAAACCTATGTGCCCTAATGTGCCTATGTGGTTCAAATAAAAAAATGACATAAATTCACGAGACAGTAACGAAAGGACAGCTTCCCACGTAGCCCCCAAGGAGCTCCGACGAATGAGTTTCAAATTTTCAAAAGGATTATTAACAGATATATAATAAATTTTAAACAAATGAAAAAATTAGCAGACATTGGACTAATCGGGTTGGCCGTAATGGGTGAAAACCTGGTTTTGAACATGGAAAGTAAAGGTTTTACGGTTGCCGTATTTAATCGTACTGTAGAAAAAGTAGATGCCTTTTTAAACGGACGAGGTGCCGGTAAAAATTTTATCGGTGCACATTCCATAGAAGAGCTTTGCGCTTCGTTGGAACGTCCCCGAAAAGTAATGATGCTGGTAAAAGCTGGTCAGCCGGTTGATGCCTTTATCGACATGATTATTCCACACCTTGAGCCGGGAGATATTATCATCGACGGAGGCAACTCACATTTTCCTGATACGATTCGTCGCACTGAATACGTTGAAAGCAAAGGTTTGTTATTCATTGGAACAGGTGTGTCGGGGGGCGAAGAAGGTGCATTGTTGGGACCATCGATCATGCCCGGTGGATCGGCGAAAGCCTGGCCCGCAGTTAAAGATATTTTCCAGGCTGTTTCTGCAAAAGTTGAAGATGGTTCAGCTTGCTGTGAATGGGTTGGTACCGACGGTGCCGGACACTTTGTAAAAATGGTGCACAACGGGATTGAGTATGGCGACATGCAAATTATTACCGAGGCTTACCAACTTATGAAGGAGCTTTTAGGAATGAGCAACGACGAAATGCACCAGGTTTTCAAAAAATGGAACAAAGGCATCTTAGACAGCTACCTGATTGAAATTACCCGTGATATTTTGGGATATAAAGATGAAAACGGAGAAGAAACAGTTGAAATGATACTCGACACTGCCGGACAAAAGGGAACTGGTAAATGGACAGGTATCTCAGCTCTTGATCTGGGTATACCTTTAACCTTAATCGGCGAATCCGTATTTGCACGTTGCTTATCGGCGCAAAAGGATTTACGTGTTGAAGCTTCGAAAGTAATTACAGGTCCAAAACCGAAATTTGAGGGTGACAAAGAGCAGTTCATTAAGGACATTGAAAGCGCACTCCTGGGTGCTAAAATAATTTCATACGCACAAGGTTATAACCTGATGATGGAAGCAGCGAAGGAATACAATTGGAGCTTAAACTACGGCGACATCGCCTTGATGTGGCGCGGCGGTTGCATCATTCGATCGGTATTCTTAGGAGACATAAAAAAAGCTTTTGATACCAATCCTGAATTACCAAACCTATTGCTCGATCCTTTCTTTAAACAGAAAGTGGAAGAAGCACAGGTTGGATGGAGAAGAGTTTGCGGAACGGCACTGACAAACGGAGTTCCTGTTCCTGCATTGACTTCTGCACTATGCTATTTCGATGGTTTCCGCAGCGAACGTTTACCTGCTAACTTATTACAGGCCCAACGCGATTACTTCGGAGCCCATACCTATGAACGATTAGACCAGCCACGAGGTAAATTCTTCCACACCAATTGGACAGGTCGTGGTGGTGATACTGCCTCGTCGACTTACAATGTATAGTGTAAATCAAGGATAAATCAAGGATTCCATCTTTTAGAAGAGATGGAATCCTTCCAAAATTCTAATATTCGGTTAATCCGGCAATCTGAATATCCGAAAATCCAGATATCCTGGTTACTGATCACTCTTACATTCCAATATTCTGATATTCTAATATTCTGACATTTAAAAGGTCTTTGCTCTAATTTAATCTAAATCAGATTATTACAAATTGATCATCGCCTTGATAGCACCATCTTTATAGGCTTCAACAATTTCAAAAGCTTCGGATGTCTCTTCCAGCGTAAAATTATGGCTTACCATCTTTTCTACATCAATTTTCCCTGAAACGACCAGGTCTATGGCTTCTTCAACACAGTGATTCTGACGACGTACATTAATAACAGTCAATTCTTTTCGGCGCATTAAATCCATATTGAATACATATTGGGCTTCAGGTGGAATTCCAACCAAAACCAATTTTCCACCTGGTTTCAGTATTTTTATGGCATTACTAACGGCAGCTTGTTCCCCACTTGCTTCAAAAACCACATCCAAAAGCAATTCCTCGTGCTTCATTACTTCTTCTTCTACCCTATCCTTTTCCGGGTTCATAAGGTAAGTTGAACCAATTTCCTTTGCTTTTTCCAATCGATATTCCAAGGGTTCAATCATTCCAATCTTTCTAATCCCATCCGCCAATAATTTCATAAGAATGCTCAATCCGATTGGTCCGGCACCAAAAATTCCGCAAGCACTATTTGTATTCTGAATTTGAGCAAGATTTACAGAGTATACACCTATGCTTAGCGGTTCGATTAAAGCAGCCTGAACGGGATTTAATTTACCGCTCACCGGAAAGCAGGTGAAATCGGGCATTACTATATAATCGGCCAAACAGCCATCCAACTGCCCGGGACAACCTAAGAATTTATTGTTACGGCAGGTATGAGGTCTACCACTTAAACACTGGTCGCACTCGCCACAATGCACCGCAGGATCTACAACAACCAAATCGCCAACTTTAACATTGGTAACATTCGCTCCTATCTCCTCAATCATACCTGAGCATTCGTGTCCTACCGGGAACGGATATTCAACCACCTGACTACCAATCTTTCCTTCGGAATAATAATGAATATCAGAACCACAAACACCTATTGTGGTCAATCTGATTTTAACTTCGTTTGCCTTTTTAATTTCAGGAGCCACCGAATCCGTCAACTCCATTTCCCTAATTCCTGTAAGTACCACTCTTCTCATAACTGTATAATAAATCAAACTTCTCGCAGCAAGCTGACGAGGTATTGTAATGTAAATTTATTTTTTAAGTATCCATCTGGATGCCGGGAATAATATCTATTAGATCCTCGACTATCTCCGGGATCAGCAGGCTAAATGATTTTGAAAACAAAAATCATAGTCTCATCAAAAATACTTTTTTAATTCCAAATCACGTACTGTGCTGTCCTGTAAGTTCAGGGACCAAAAACATGACTTTTGTCAAGAGAAGGGTTTCAGACGAAAATGTTAAATCAGAAAAGGTTTGCAGAAAAAATCGGAATATTTTTTATAACATATTGACAATGTCATATTTACTGAAAACCAAATAGTTAAAATTTTTGAGACAGATTTATTTAACAAATATTAATAAATTTTTAAAAATGATTAACGTTTAAATCAATTTTATGTTATCTTAGCCCTGCCTTTATAAGGATATGATTTAGAGACTTATTTAAAACTACCTTTTCTCTATTAGACCAATAAGTTTTCTGATCTAACTAAACTAGACTATGAACAATCGGGTTATCAAAAAAGATAACCCGTTTTTTTTGCTCTTTATTAACGAACTGCAGCCGATCACATACTTGCTCTCGCATTTTTTCGGGCCTCCTCAAATCTTTGGCGCATTACCTTTAGTATCCCCGCATTTTCTTCAGTTCCTATTAAATTAATATGTTCTTCAGGATCGGTTTCATGATCATATAATTCTTCGTTATTGAGTTCAGCCTTTTCTCCCCACCTTGTATATCTCCATCTTTTTGTTCGGATTGAAGCTCCCTGTGCATTGGTTATGGTAAAAGCTACTTCCTTTAGATTTTTATTTTTTTCGCCTTTTACCGCATATGCCAAACTTTCGCCCTGAAGAATTTTGGGTTGTATGTCATTCAAACCACATAGCTCTGTCAGTGTTGGATAGAGATCCAATAATTCTGTAACATCATCGCATGTGCTCCCATGTTGAGTCTCGTTAGCTGGATCAGAGATAATCATAGGAATCCTGACACTGCCTTCCCATAGACTTACTTTAGACCAACTATCATGTTCCCCTAGATTGAAACCATGATCTGAAATAAATACAACAATTGTATTCTGACGTAAATCAAGCCTGTCAAGGGCATCTAACAGGCGGCCAACCTGCTGATCCATAAAACGAACGCTGGCCATGTATCCGCTAATTGACTTTTTCTTTTGTTCCTCATTCATGTCCCATATTCCATTGTTACGGTGACGCAAAGCCTGTTTCGGCACATTATCGCCGATCAGATATTCAGGCACCTTAACTTCTTCGTAGGGATAGGGTTCGAAACAATTCTCAGGAGCGATAAACGGAAGGTGTGGCCGAACCAATCCTACCCCCAGGAAAAAAGGTGAATCGGGTTTCCTCCGGATTTTATTCGTTGCATTGGGTGCAATTTGTGCCGCACGGTTTTCCAGGATGGCGATGGCCTGGTTAACGGCCATATAATCGGTCTGGGTGCTTTCCAACTCATCAGGCACTTTCATTCTCACAAAGCTTCCACCGTAATGGGTATGTTTTGGTGATAATAATTCAAGAGTACCGGGGCTTAATGTTTCAGGCCCCATTACATTGTAATAATAATCCCATGAGTCAGGATCATCACCTCCAGACTCTCCCCGTTCTATTCCTCCTGGAACTCCCATGTGGAATATTTTTGAGACACGTGCTGAAAAATAACCCTGCTCTTTAAAAAAGCCTGCCATTGACGGGTGGTTAGCCAAATTAGGATTTACTTTTCTGAAGCTTCCCAACACATGACTATTACCACCTATTCCGTTGGTCTCGGGGTGAAGTCCGCTCATAAACGAAGCACGCGATGGTCCGCACAAGGGATACTGGCAGTAGGTCCGGGTAAATTTTACCCCCTCGCTTGCCAAACGGTCCAGGTTTGGCGTATGTTTATCCAACTCCATGTAGGGCCCTATTCTGGTATTTAAATCATCCGAGACAATTAGCAAAATGTTTGGTTTTTCCAGTTCCTGTGCATGCGCCTTGAAAAAACAAAACAGAGGCAGAAGAGATAAGAATGAAATGAATTTATATTTCATAAGTTCGCATTTGATTATTTGGATAAATTTAGCTGTTTTCCATAATCCTGTACATAAATATCTTAAAAATTGCACAAAAAAACCGAAGACAGAATCTCAAAACTTCCATCTTCGGTTCTTAAGCCTATGCTTTTGTCTTATTTTAATTCAAGTTTTTGAATTCCGGAATAATCGGTTCCACGAATACTTTCAAACTCCTCAATTAAGGCTTTTAATTTCTCAGGATTTTCGGCAGCGACATTTTTGTGCTGGCCAATATCATCGTTTAAATTATATAGTTGCCATTGGGTATCATTTCCAATTTCAATGTTAACCTGCTTACTTACAGCAGGACCTTTATAAGGAGGAATCAGGGCCCAATTTCCGCTGCGCATAGCTGTACGGCTTGTGGCTTCCAGTATCAACGTTTCTCTTCCGTTCTGGCTTTTTCCCATTAAAACATCCAGAAGAGCTTTGCTGTCTTGTGTTTTTGCATCACTACCGATTAATTCGGCCAGGGAAGCTAACAGATCCACCTGGCAAATTAAAGCATCTGAAACGCTCGGTTGAATTGTTCCTTTCCAATAAGTCATAAAAGGAACTCGTGTACCGGCCTGAAACAAACTATATTTACCCCCACGTAATTCACCTGCAGGCTTATGATCACCCAGTTTTTCAACCGCATCGTCGTAATAACCATCGTTTAACACAGGACCATTATCGCTCGAGAAAATAATCAAAGTATTCTCCAGGATACCTTCTTCTTCCAGCGTATTCATAAATTCACCTAAGCACCAGTCAGCTTCAACAATCACATCGCCACGAGGTCCCATCCCTGATTTCCCTTCGAAGCGCGGGTGCGGTGTACGTGGTACGTGAGGCTGTTGCATGGTGTACACCAACATAAAAGGTTCGTTTTTATGCTCTTTCACATATTGCTGAGCTTTTGCCAGAAAATGATCCGCCATATCCACATCACTCCAAAGTGCAGCCTTGCCGCCTTTCATATAACCAATACGTGGAATTCCATTGATGATCGTATTGTTATGCCCATGATGCCACATCTGGTAGGTACACAATTCCGGATTATCTATCCCGGTTGGCTGGCCTTCGAAATTGTTTTTATAGTCTATTTCAATGGGATCATCTTTGTCCAAACCATCAACATAGCCATTGTCGATATAAACCGTCGGTACACGGTCTTGCGTTGCGGCCATAATATATGCTTCATCGAATCCTACTTCGTTGGGACCCGGTGCCACATGTTCGTTCCAATCCACAACACCGCTTCCCAATCCCAGGTGCCATTTGCCTACAATTCCCGTGTGGTAGCCTTTTTCTTTAAATACTTTAGGGATGGTAAGCTGTTCTGTATCGATGATTAAAGGTGCTGTCCCTGGTAAAATCTTCG
Source organism: Draconibacterium sp. (assembly GCA_041546215.1). Lineage (GTDB taxonomy): Bacteria > Bacteroidota > Bacteroidia > Bacteroidales > Prolixibacteraceae > Draconibacterium. The sequence goes on from JBFEWU010000107.1 coordinate 10,202, forward strand.
CATCCTTATTTCTCCACGGATAAACGCCGGTTAACAAACCATAACGACTTGGAGTACATGTTGCCGAAGTTGCGTGACCGTCGGTAAAGCGTACTCCACCATCGGCCAGTTTATCGAAATTTGGTGTTTTCAATTCTGTAGCTCCGTAAGCCCCCATATCACCGTATCCCAAATCATCCATGTAAATAATTATGACATTGGGTTTGGAGGCTTGATCTGTTTCTGTTTTTCCACTCCTACTCTGGCATCCCATTAGTAAACCAAAGGTCAATAATAAGGATGTAATCACGGTAAATCTTTTCATCTTATGTTGAATTTTAATTTTGTTGTCTTTCGAAGGTCAATAATAAAGCTTTTTTATGTTCTAGATACCGTAAAATCAGTCATTGAAAGGTGGGTATTTTGTCAATTGTTGAATTTCACCCATAAATACAGCACGCGAAGGCCCGTATATTGGCTCCTGACAATAGCATTAGTAAACAATATCCCTTCAGCAAGTTTATCTTTGTTGGAGGTTTTAGCTTGCGGATGTCCACCAATACATGCAATCCAATCGTTTAAGTCGTCGACAGCAATAAATAAAACATTTGGCTTCTCTTTTGCCGAAAATTGCATTGTTGTTGCCAGAACAAAATTAGTCATAAGGCTTTTACCCACGTTGTCATTTTATAGATCTCAATTGATTTCTTTAGCTAAAGTCTCAGATTCTTTCAACTCCTCCCACTTATCCTTATTCCACCGGGCCGGAACCGGAAAATCTTCTGCCCTGCTAAAATACAATTTGGCCAGCTCTTTTACTTTACCAGGCATTTCCTGAGCCAGATTATTTCGTTCAGCAGGATCATTTTTAACATTATACAACTCAAAAACAGGTTCTCGGCCATTCATATAATCAAGATAAACACCAGGCTCCAGGGTTCCCACAAAACGCAACATATAGTCCTCTTTTTTTATCACCCAGGCCGCTGGTGCATAAGAAGCTTCATTGTCGTGGGTTTTAGTTGTTCTCATAATCTCAAACCCCCACCTGGCAGAATGAATGCCCGCCCAAAGCAATTGATCATGCAATTTTGTTTCAAAGCTTCCCTTCAGAATTGGAGAAAAGCTCTTACCATCAATCTCCCCGGGTACTTCTCCTCCTGCGATTTCAACGGCAGTGGGTAATATATCGATGGTTGAAATCAGTTCAGTGTATATTCCTCTCTTTTTTATGCCGGCAGGCCAGTGCACAAACATTGGCACACGAATTCCTCCCTGGTAATAATTTCCTTTATGTCCCGAAAAAGGGGCATTCCCCGGAAGCGGAGAACCCGACTTATTACCGTGATAGGATCCGCCACACATGCCTCCATTATCTGAGGTAAACACAATTAAAGTATTCTCGTATTGTCCTTTTGCCTTCAAAAAATCAACAATCCGTTTTACATTCTGATCGACAGCATAAATGTGAGCATAAAAATTGTTTAAGATATATGAATCTGAATCGAAGTGATCTAAATATTTATCCGGTGCCCGGGGTTCAACGGAATCGTGAACTGCATGGTAATGCAATTGCACATAAAATGGCTCACCGCTTTCCTGTTGTGCTTCCATAAAATCCATGGCCTTGTCGGTAAAAACATCGGTATTGTATCCTTTTTGTTTGCCTGCATGATTAAAATTCTCCCACACCAAAGTAGAATTATAATACTGACTTGCCCAGTTGTTATACCCAAAATAATAATCGAAACCATGGTTCAGCGGATTATGGGCATCAATTACAGATCCCTGATAACCACATGCTTTTAATGCAGCTGCCAACTCGGGATGTTTCTTTCCTATTTCTGCATTACTGGTCGGCTTATCCAGACCAAAATTTCCATACACAGTATTTATTACTTCACGGTTTCGTGTTCCGATATGCCATTTACCAATATGTGCTGTTTTGTACCCTTGTGCTTTAATTTTCCCGGCAAGGTGAATCCCGGGTAAAATACCACCTTTCTCCACATCAATATTACGGTACATGCCCCATTTAGCCTGGTTATTACCGGTGGCAATTCCTAAACGGGAAGGAGCACATAAATTACTGGATGTATGTGCATTGGTAAAAAGAATACCATCCTTTGCCAAACTTGTCAAAGTCGGTATTGCCGTTTTTGAAAACTCCAGTGCCTTCTCTTTTGAATACCCCTGTAAACTATCGACCAGGTGCATAAAAAATGGATTAAAATCGTCGACTGAAATTGTATCGTTATTAAGTCCGAACTGACCATAACCCAAATCGTCCATTAAAATAAAAAGGATATTAGCCTGGCCTGGTTCTTTTTGGCAAGCCGTAAACAGAAACAGAGTGGCAATAAGCATCGCCATTAGTTTCTTTTGCCTTTTCATTAAATTCATTTTATGCATGGAATTTATTATCTGGTTTTTGATTTAAGATCCTGCAATTTATTGCAGCTGCTTAGCCTAATTTAGAACAAAAGAACAAGGAACAAAGAGCAAAGAAGCAGTGGTCAGTAAACAGTGTTCAGTGTTCAGTCTTCGTTCCTCCTTTGAGCTTTCAGCTTTCAGCTTTGAGCTTCTTCGGTCTTTTCCGTTGTCGTTGTTGTCAGGCTA
>JBFEWU010000049.1:0-18476 GCA_041546215.1 Draconibacterium sp.
AGAGTAGCTCTTATTGGATTTGGTTCATTCTCTGTATCTGAACGCGGAGCAAGAACCGGTAGAAACCCACAAACTGGTAAAGAAATTACTATTCCAGCTAAAAAAGTTGTTAAATTTAAAGCTGGTGCTGAATTGGCTGACGCTGTATCGTAACCATACGAATAAGTGAAAAAATTGATCGAGGGAGGCAAATTGCTTCCCTTTTTCTATTTTTAAGAATTACTATCGAACAATACATACTTTTATGCATAATACACTGGTGGATTATCTGGCAAGTTATCTGACCACTCAAAGGCTGGAATTATTTAACAATATTTTAAATATGAGAACCCGGCACATTACCGTGGTGCTTGAAGATATTTACCAGGCACAAAATGCAAGTGCGGTACTCCGTACCTGCGATTGTTTTGGAATCCAGGATGTGCATATTATCGAAAGTCGTAATGAATTTCAGGACAACCGGGAAGTTTCGCTGGGTTCGTCCAAATGGCTGACATTAAAAAAATATAACGAAGCTGAAAACAACAGCCTTGCTGCCATCAATCAGTTAAAAAAAGAAGGGTATCGAATTGTGGCCACCACACCACACACCAACGATCAGGAATTGCCCGATTTTGACATTGCCCGGGGAAAAACAGCATTGGTGTTTGGCTCTGAACTTCCGGGAATAACAGAAACCATCCTGAACGAAGCCGATGAATTTCTTAAAATTCCGATGTATGGTTTTACTGAAAGTTTTAACATATCGGTTTCGGCGGCCATTACACTCCACCATTTAAGCCTGAAAATGCGTGAAACCGATGGGTTAAACTGGCAGCTTAGCGATGAAGAAAAAACGGAAATTAAACTGGAGTGGATTCGGAAAACCATAAAACGAAGTGATTTGTTAGAAAAGCGTTTTTGGAAAGAAAAGGGTGAGTAATGAAAAGTATGCTTATTTACCCGTACATTTATAAGGCCCGCTTCGATTTTTCCCAGTTAACGGATTGCTGCCCTTTTAAATACCTGAATATACCCCTTACCGAGGCATAATTAATCATAACAAAATAGTAAGGCACAAAAAAAGCTTTTATCCTAATTTTTTTATTCTCGAAGTACCAGCCCCAGAAAGCGACCAGATAACAAAACATTTGAAAATAAAGCAACAGAGCATAAAAGTTGCTTAACTCCCAGTTTTGCAGTTGAAGGACAAGAAACAGGTTCACAAAAAATAAAATAAACAAAGACAAGGGTGCAAAAGCCCAGCGAAGGACTTTATGCGAAAAGTACTGCCAGGTAAGTAAGCCGTATTTAAAGGGATTCAATAGGGCGCTTAACCGGAATATGGTTTGAATACCACCTGCGGCAATTCTGATCTTACGCTTTAACTCCTCTTTAACATTCAGCGAGGCTGTTTCTTCAGCATAAGCATTTGGGGCGTAGGCAATTTTGTACCCTTTTTGTGCTATGCGCAGGGAGATAATAAAATCGTCGAGCAGAGTATCGGTTTCCACGTCGTTAAACAATTCGGTTCTAATGGCAAACAACTCCCCCACTGCTCCCACTGCTGAATTTAACTCCGAGTCATTTCTTTTGATCCACGATTCCATTTTCCAGTACAATCCCTCACCGGCTCCTGCAGCTGCTTCCGTCTTATTCTCGATTATTCTTTTTTCACCGGCTATACACCCCACTTTCGGATTGCTGAATTTTGCCACGATCTCGCGTATGGAATCCTTTCCCAGTATGGTATTTGAGTCGGAGAAAATAACAATTGGTGCTTTCACAAACTTCATCCCACGGTTCATGGCATGCATCTTCCCTCTTCTTTCAGGCTGGTGATGCACTTCAAGATCGGGATATTCGCGAAGCAGATCAGGAGTTCCGTCATCGGAACCATCCGTTATCCATAAATACTGAATTTTTTCCCTGGGATAATCCAGGCTAAATGCATTTTCTACTTTCTGCCTGATGTAATCTTTTTCATTAAAAGCGGTTACAAACAAGCAAACCTCAGGTTCATAACCGGCATTAAACAGCAGAATATTCTTCTTAAAAAACACCTTTTTGAGTTTCACCAATAACCACAATACAAATGCATACCCCACATAAGTATAAATAAGAACAATAAGAAGCACCCAAAACAAAGCGGTTAAAATCATTTGGTATTTTGTTTGTAAAAGTCAATTAGCTTGCCAGCTGCTGCTAAATTATCAAATTTTTCGTGTATAAACTCAATGGCATTCTTCCCGATCTCTTCAAACAGATGGTACTCATTAATTACATCTGAAATTATCCGGATAAAATCCTCGTGGTCATTTGCAATAAGAAGATGTTTCCCGGGCTGGACATTTAACCCTTCGGCGCCAACCGGAGTTGAAACAATACATTTTCCCAGGGCCATGCCTTCAATAATTTTAATGCGCATACCACTGCCTGAAAAAAGGGGCACAACCATGATGGATTTGGAATTCATAAATTGATAGGCATCGTCCACCTCTCCTTTAAAAACCACATTTGGCAAGTCGAATTTATGAATCAGCCATTGCGGGGCGCTTCTTCCGGCAATGTAAAATTTTAACCCGGGATGCTTTTTATGAATTTCGGGCCAGCAGTTTTTTAAAAACCAGAGCAATCCTTCCTGGTTTGGTGACCATTCGAGCGAACCGATATGAAACAAGGATGGGTGTTCGAGATTTTTTGAATTGGGCAAAAGCGCTGAAGTATCAATTCCGGTTGGAGACACGTGAAGCGCTTTCGTATTGCCCAGTTGGTCAAGAATTGTACCGTCTCTTTCGGTTATCGGAACCAGTAAATCATAACTATCCAACAAGTCAATCTCGAAGCGTTTTATTCTGCGGGTCAGAATTTTCAGATAAAGCCTGCGTATACCCCTTGACATTTTTGCCGTACGTTCCCATATTTCGAATTCGATATTATGGGCCCGGTAGACAATCGTTGCATCCGATTTTTCCCTGATTACAGGAATATACGGAAGAACGTAAAGGCCTTCCAGTTGCACCAGGTCAAACTTTTCTTCGCTTAAAACGCGCGAAAGTTCCCTGGAAAAATCAGGATCGATAAAACGTTCCGCATTGTAAGGCAGCTTCGAAAACAGTAGATTTTTTAGTGCCGCAAATGCACTAATGGGTGCAGGTACGTCAACCAAATGAAATGTTGCAAAGTCTTTGACCGATTCAGGAATTTCATCGATTTCAACGTGATGTTTCAGCGTATTCATTGCCAAAACGGTAAGATTATGGCCCAAAAGCGAAAAACCTTTGCAGAGGTTCATGCAGGCAATGGCTCCACCGTCGTTGGTTGGATAAGGTACTTTATTTGTTACCTGCAGAATCTTCATATAATCTAAAATTGTTCATCAATACGGGTAGCGATATTCCAGGGCTGCATTAAATGCGGGAACATGCGTTGTTCCATTGATCCCCAATTGTGTTCCCTTTACTCCGCATCATGGCCCTTTTCACGTAAAACTATTCTTTTGTTTCCTTTTTTTCAAATAATCTACCCAGTCCCAAACGATTGAAGAACTTGGTGTATGTTTCGGCCGACATTATTGCCGAATCTGTTGCGGCTTTGTATGACAACCATATTCCTACCGGTAAAAAGATATACGACGAAAACCACATCCCGTGAAACATCGCCCAGACATCTTCGCGTGCAGTTTTTTCTCCACTTATGGAAACGATGTAATACAAAATAAACAGCAAAATAGACACAACAACCGGCATACCTAATCCTCCTTTACGGATAATTGCCCCCAGGGGAGCACCGATGAAGAAAAAGATGAGGACGGCAAATGAGAGCGTAAACTTTTTATGCCGTTCCATTTTGTATTTATTTAAGTTTTTCTTTCTCACATATAATTGTCCTTCATACATGGAAACATTTTGAACAACACCACGTGCATTTTCGAGCGCATTGCCGGCAATTTCAGCTTTAACCCATTTATCGATTCCGGTAAATTGTTCATCGATATTAAAAATCGAATCGGGCCCCTCAACCTGCATATCTCGCTTTAAAGAATCGTGCTGAACGGTCAGGTTATACATTTTTCGGGTTAATGTTGGCGTAACATTTACCTGCATCATATAATCTCTGAGGCGTTTATAATAGTCGTTGAACAGGGTATCTTCCATCAGATTCAACTCCGTTATGTTCAGCATTCGATACTGGTTTCTGAATATACTTTCATCGCGCCTGTTAAATTCAAAATCGCGCACACGCACCCTTATGGTTTGCTCATCAAATTTATTTCGTTGAAATGCCCTGTTATCTTTCGTCCTGCGGTTTTGTGTGATTGGTTTTTGCTCCTGGTAATTTTGTCCGTGATAAAGATTGAGAACCATGTACCGTTTATCCTCCGTAATTTTCAGGAATCCGGAGTCGGCAACGGTAACGCTTTCATTTGATTTGCCCCCGGTGTGATCGTAAATCAGCAAATCGTAGAGCATTTTGGTATCTTTATTCTTACTGCCAACCTTAATGCTGTACCCATCCATTTCGTTTGTGAAAACACCCGACTGAAGCACCAGTTCAGGCCGTTGTTTTTTTACGCTGTACAGCAGGGTCGAAAAACGAAGATTTGTTTCAGGAAGCACATTATTGGAGAAATAAAATGCGGTTGAAGTGATCAGGATAGCAATGAGAACAAGCGGTCGCATTATTCTGATCAGCGAAATGCCTGAAGCTTTCATGGCCACCAATTCGTAATTTTCGCCCAGGGCACCGAAAGTCATAATCGACGCCAGAAGCATAGCCAGTGGAAATGCAAAGGGCAACAGGGCAAAGGATGCATAGAACATCATTTCACCTAAAACCTTAAAATCCAGCCCTTTCCCCACCAGGTCGTCGACATATTTCCACAAAAACTGCATGAGCAATACAAACAGCACAATGAAAAAGGTCATAAAAAATGGCCCAAGGAAAGATTTAATTACGTATATGTGTAAACGCTTCATTTAATTGTTGTTCTCGTTTCAGAAACGTGTACAAAACTAAGTTATTTTAGGAATTAGGAAAGTAAAAAAAGTTAAGAAACATTTATGGGGACAAAATTAGTTCAAGCTTCAAATAAAATGAACCAAATTTATGATCCTAAAACATGTTTTAAATCGGCCACCTGTGTATTCCAAAGTTCTTCGGTTTCTTCGGCTTCATCTTCTTCGGCAAAATCTGTTATTAACAATGAAACATCGCCGGTAAGCTCGTCCCGGGTAATTTTAAATTCAAAATAGGTCCCTTCTTCTTCCAGCCAGTTAAAACGCACCAGCCGGTTTTCCTTGTGCAAAGTCATTTCAGCAGCCTGTTCCGATCCTTCCCAGACAAATGTATACTGTTTTCCCCTCACACGAACATCATCAGCAAACCACTCTGTTAGTCCCGAAGCCGTACTCAGTCTGTTGTACAGCACCTTGGGAGAACAATTTATAACGTATTCGAGATGAACTTTGATTTTGTCTGTCATAAGTCTGATTTTCGGCAATATAATTAATCTGATTGTAACTTACAACACAGAAAATCCATCGCCTCCCAGTTCCATGGAAAAATATTGAAAAAAATAAACGGAAATAAAAATAAATACTATATTTGCACCGCAATTTTGAAAAACAAATGGCAAGGTAGCTCAGCTGTTAGAGCATCCCGATATGCATCGGGAAGGTCGGCAGCGAAAAACCAAATGAAATAAAACAATGGCGAGGTAGCTCAGCTGGTTAGAGCGCATGATTCATAATCATGAGGTCGGCGGTTCAAGCCCGCCTCTCGCTACTGAAAACAAGAGGTTACGAAGATAAAATTTGTAGCCTCTTTTTATTTGCAGGTAATTTGCATGTATTCTTTTGAGACTCCACTATTGGATATGTTGTCAAAACCATTCTTACAAATCTTAATAATTGGGATGCCTAACTTGTCATCTAAAAGACACAATCCTGGCTGGCAAACTTAAAATGTCAATACTTTTGCATCGCTTTTTAAATAATCCGACAAAGGTTTCCCCATTCCTTTTACTTCAAAATTCAGATTTTTCAGTTGGTCCACTACGCCATAGGCGGTAGCGCAGACAATACATGCCTGAATTTCGACGCCATCATTTTGCATGGCTTTCAGTTTCTCCTGGATTTTCAGGTTTTCAGCAACCATTTTTGCCGACGGCCCCCAAATAATCAAAGTTACCTCTTTGAACCAGCCAGCGGTTTTGGCGGCATGGGTGTACATTAAAACCATGCGTTCAGCCAGATACGGATCGTCGCTGGTCCACACAATTACCAATTTGTCGGAAGTACTTTCATTATTGCTCGCTTGTGCCATAGTTTCTGTAATGTTCATAACAGAAAGGAATGCAAATAAGACAAATAAAATTTTGGTTTTCATTTTAAATCGATTTTAATTATTAGTTGTTCTTTTTAAGTTCTTTCAACACGGCGAGCAGGAGTCCGGCCGACAACCTGGTTTTATATTCAGGATTGATATATTCAAATGCGATTTTTCCGCTGGTGTCGGTCACAAAAACCGAAGGTACAGGCAAAAAACCGTCGTTTAGTCCTTCCGATTTTTCAGAAAGCATCCCGGAATACCGTTCCGGCGCTTTAAAAGCAATACCAATAGCTTTTATAAGTTCCCCGCCTGCATCGGAATAAAGGCTGTATGCCAGATTGTTTTTATCATCAGTAGCCTGCAGGTTTTCAGGCGAATCGGGGCTGATAGCAATAATTTGATACCCCAGATTTACCACTTCATCTTGTGCCTCCTGAATTTCTGCCAGGTGGACATTACAAAACGGGCACCAGCCGCCCCTGTAAAATAAAACCACCGAAGGTTTTTGTGTAAGTACGTCCTTTAGATTATGCTTACTCCCATCGTGAGCTTTTAAAACAACTCCAGGTAATGTTTCTCCGTTAAGTAAGGGAGAAATATCTTCGGCTTTTTCGGGTAATTGAGCCTTTACCGATATAGTGGCAAATAGCAGACTAATTAGAATAATCGTTACGTTTTTCATCGATATAAATTTTAAATTTTGTTTCTATTATTTTATTCTATTTGGGCAAGAGAAGTTACTGTAAAAAATCGGTTCATTTGTGTATAGGCATTCAAAACCTCAGGAGATTCGGCCATAACTTTATACAAATCTGGAATGAATCCGTTTTGTTTAAGCGCCCCTTCAAGAATTTCTTTTGATCCTTCGGGAGTCGTTTCAATGGTGTGCAATTTAAATGGTGTCATAAACTTATTTGTCTGGTCGAAACAAAGCAATTGCTTAGTTTTATGTTAAAAAAAATTATCTTATTTGGTTTAACGCTACTTCAATGAAGTCATTTAACCGGTTCTTCTCCATTGTTTTGCCGGCAACGGAAATTCCCTGCATTACGCCGAGGAAAAAACTGGCCTGCTTTTCGATGTCCGTATTTGCCGGAATTTCTCCTTTTTTTACCGCATTTTGCAATACTTTCAAAATCATATTGCGGATAAAATTGTAATACCGGTTAATTTCCAATGCAATGTCCGGGTCATGCTCTCCTATTTCACCGGCTGTGTTCACCACCAGGCAGCCTTTTTTTTCTTCCATCCCTTTTTTTGAAGTGAGTGCGCCGAGCAGAAATTTTTCCAGTTCGGTAAAACCTGCTCCTTCCTGTAATAATGGTTGAAAGCTGTTTGCAATTACATACTCACGGTATTTCCGCAAGGCATTTATAAACAGGTTCTTTTTGTTTTTGAACGATGCATAAATGGAAAACTGGTTAATGCCCATCTCTTTTTCAAGTAAACGTACGGAAGTGGCTTCATAACCATGAATCCAAAAAACATTCATCGCTTTTTCCAGTACCAAATCATCGTTGTATGTCTTACTTCGTGGCATCTTTTATCAAATTGAATGCAAATCTAAGCAATTGCTTAGTTTAAAGCAAATGTTTTGAGTTGTAATATGTGCATACTTTAAACTTCTTTCGTATTTGAAAGTCCTAAAGATTTCTCTGGAGAAGGATTTGAATAACTATTTTCTATCAGGATGCTTCCCCCATTCGTGCCTTTTATCCTCGTCAAATTCAGGATTTGGAACGGGCATTGCTGCTTTTGTATCCTTTTGCCATTTCTTTAAAACCGCTTTCATTTCATTTAGTTTTTCAGGATAACTAAATTTCAGGTCGGTCATTTCGTTCACATCATATTTTAGATTGTATAAATCTGCCTCCCCCGACACCAGGTTTTCCACCAGTTTCCAGTCGCCTTTTCGAATTGCCGACATGGGTTGCTCGTGATGGTATACCGGATAGTGGGTAAAAATCTCCCGCTCAGCATCAAACTTATCTTCGGTTAATGCCGGAAGCATTGAAATTCCATCCAGTATTTGCTCCCTGGGCTTTTCCCCTTTGGCCAGTTCCACAAATGTTGGATAAAAGTCTACACAGGAAACCAAGGCATCAGACGAGCTGGCAGGTTTCACCTTCCCCGGCCAGCGTATGATCAGCGGCACACGGATTCCTCCTTCGTACAAAGTACCTTTCCCTGCACGCAGCGGTGCATTGGTAGTAGCAATATACTGCAATGGATGTCCATCGGGATAAACGTTTTTACTTTCTCCTCCCAGTAAAGGAATATTATCAAAACGGTTGTCGACACCGCCATTGTCCGAGAAAAAGATAAACACGGTGTTATCCTTCAATCCTTCTTCCTCCAAGGCCTCCATGATGCTACCAACACTCCTGTCCACATGTTCAATCATGGCAGCATAAACGGCGTTACAGGCATAATCCGGGTTCTTTTCTTTTGCCAGGTATTTATTTATAATATCCCGGTCGCCATCCAGTTGCACATGCACATCGTAGTGTGAAATAAACAAAAAGAAAGGCTGGCTTTTATTTTCTTTAATGAAGTTTATCCCCATGTCGGTAAGGTCCTCACTTAATCTTTTTTTCTCAGTGGGCTTATATTCAGGAAGAAACTTCTGGTTATAAAATCCACCGCCGGCATACATATGTGCTTTGTTATATCCGCGGGCATTGGGTAAATGTTTCGCATCGTTGCCCAGGTGCCATTTTCCAAAGTAGCCGGTTTTATATCCGGCTGCCTGCATGGCGTCGCCAATGGTTGTAATTTCATCGGGTAGGTGTTGTACCCTGTGAACCGGAACAGTTACTTTTTCGTAAGGTCTCCAATGACCGGGAATAAAATCAAATATCCCCACCCTGGCCGTGTTTTGTCCCGATTGGATACTTGCCCTTGTTGGCGAGCAAACGGGTGCTGCATAGGCATTATTGAACAGCATGCCCTCTTCTGCCAGTTTATCGATGTTTGGTGCTTCGTTAAATTTATTGCCATACACTGGCAAATCTCTTCCGCCAAGGTCGTCTGCCATTATAAAAACGATATTTGGCTGTTTCTGTGCCATTGAAGTTATTACCATGAACAAGGATACTGCCAGTAATTTAATTTTGTTTTGTTTCATCTTGATTGAATTTTCTTATACGAATACTTTATTCATAACGTATCGATGAACATATTGAAGTTATGTCCCCAAATCAATTTGATCTTGCTTTACTTAGTAAAGAAGCTTTTAATTCTTCTAGAGAGACGTAAGAGCCATAAGGCAGTTTTCCTGTGGCATCAAAATTTGGATTTGGATTTGGCAAGTAAGCTGCATTACAATTTGTGCTCAGCCATTCCGTTAGTTGAACCAGCATATCGTAGGTCATAAGGGGCTTAGATTCTGCCAGGTTATTCTTCTCAATAATGTCCTCTGCGATGTTATAAAGTTCAACCTTGCCGTGGTAATCGTAATGAAGTTTATAATCCCCTTTACGTAATGTTGCCCAGCTCGCAAAATTATGAAATCCTTTGTAGCCCAACTTGCCATAGAACTGGTAAAACTCATTTCTGTTATATGCTTGTTCTTTATTGGTTAAGTCTGAAAAAAGAGGAACAAGTGACTGACCGTCGGTGGTCTTATCAGCTTTAAAATCGCTGTAGTCAACCCCCGTAATTTCCATTAGGGTAGGATAAATGTCAGCTATATCTGATGTAATATCGCAACTGGAACCCGGCTTTGTTTTGCCAGGCCAACGGACAATCATAGGCACCCTTATACCGCCTTCGTAAAGCATCGATTTTCCACCTCGCAAAGGTGAATTACGGGTTACAACAGGATGTCCACCGTTGTCGGAAATAAAAATTACCGCTGTATTTTCCGAAAGCTTATGTTCATCCAGTTTATCCAAAATAGCTCCAATACTTCGGTCCATACCTTTAAGCAAACCTGCATAATCCGGATTTTTGTGGCCAATCTGATCCGGAATTTTAGCTTTTTCCTTGAAATAGGCCAGATCATCTGCTCTTGATTCAACAGGTGTGTGACACGCAGGATGGGCAAGGTATAGAAAAAAAGGCTCATCCGGATGCTCATTTGCACGCTCCTCCAGGAACACATTTACGCGTTGGCCAATATCGTCGCTTAGGTAATCCTGCTGCGGCAATAGATCCGATCCTGGCTTGTCCCACCTATTTGTAAGAGCGGCATAGGCTGTGAATGGCCTGTTATACCCCGAACCTCCCCCGTCAAAATAAGCAAGTGTTTCATCGAATCCCTGATCTTCAGGTCGATATCCTTCATGGTTGTGGCTTCCCATATGCCATTTACCAATAAAGGCCGAATGATATCCTGTTAAACCCATCGGTATAGTTTTCACATTATGCAAAGCTGTTGCCGCTACAGGTATTGTTACACCACGATCTGTTTTATTGTAATTATATTCGTCCCATGGTTCGTTATCCAAAATATGACCACCTAAGGGAACAGTTTTTCCTGTTTTTTCGAAGGTTGTATTCACTGTAGCATAGGCATCCCACATTCCCATGCGGTTGTTCATTTTTCCGGTCATCATACTTGCCCGGGTTGGGGCACAAACAGAACAGGCATAAAACTGGGTAAACATGGTTCCTTGTCTTGCCAGTTTGTCAATCTCAGGAGTTTCATAATAGAGTTTGTCGACATCAGTTTTATTAATATGTGCAGCGAAAGCCCCAATATCCGTATAGCCAACATCATCTACCAGAATAAGGAGTATATTGGGAGCACTGTTGACCTTACTATAAGTTTGACCTGTTTCTTTTTGTTGAGCCTTAGTAGGTATTGAAAGAGGAAGATCTAACCAGGCCAATCCAATATGGCGTTTCATGTGACTAATGCTATTGTCTCCCGGCGCATCGTAAAAAAGTGCCAGTCTGTCTCCAACCTGCAGAACAGAGGGCAAGCCGATACATTCCTTTGACCAGTTGCAGTTTTCACCATCGAGCACCACTGCCTTGTTTCCCGGATCCCATTTGTTCAAGTCTTTGCTCCAGTAGACCCAAATGGCATCGGTAAACTCCTGTCCATCTTCATTTATTCCAATATGATTGGTAAACAAGAACCAGGTTTTAATGCTCTTTTCGTAATGGAAGGCAGAATTCTCAATTTGTTCCTCAATGGGAACCAAAGGCTGTGAATCCATACTCCATCCCCCATCAAGGTCTGTGGTGCGGGCAATACCCAGCGTACGTTGCACACATGGGTTCCCCTCCTTTTCGGTTGTGGAACTGAAAAATTGCAGGTATTCTTCGCCGTTCTTAATCACCTGCCCCGGACTGGCCGTATGTGAATAGTAGGTACCCGGCTTTGTTCTGAAAGGCACCACATCGGGTTGTTTAATCCATGGGCCTTCGGGGCTATTCCCTTTGGCTTTCAATGTTAAATATGGGAAAGACGGAATTAAATCGGGTGCCGGCGACACATTTGGCGTTCCCAGGTAAAACATATGCCATTGCTCCCCTTCGTTGTAGGTAACGCCATAGCATGCTCCTTTCGAATCATCCTCACCCGGTTTACCTAACTCCAGAATCGGGCCTTTCTTTTCCCAATTAATCAAATCTTTGCTTGTGGCCAAAGCATTTAGCCATCCCGTTGGTCCTGCGGCGTCGTAGTGCATGTAGTAGGTGCCATCGGCTTCAAACACCCAAACATCGCGTGCTCCCAGTATGTCGCATTGCTCTGGTCCGTCGCCGTACTCAAGCACAATTCCATAATCCCTTGCATCCATTCTCAATGTGGCTTCCGGACGGCCATCGCTGTATTTATTATTATCCTTTTTTTGTTGGTTATCTTTTGACTGGCCGCACGCCATGGCTAATATCGCCATCAATAGTAGTATCGTTCCCTTGCTGAATTCGGTACCCATAATTTTTGAGTGCTTTTAATGTTGTTTTTTATGATTCGATTAAGCATACTGTGGAATCTTGGTATCTTTTCCATTACTCCAATTCATTTATCAATCAACTACCTGAATGGAAACCGGCCCCATCAATCCGGATGATATCAGCGCCTCTTCCGGAGTAATGTTGTCAATCAAAACAGTAGTTGTACGTTTCTCTTCCGGTACTATTTTATCTCCGGTAAGCCGGTTTCGCCAAACGTTAACCACCTTTACCTGCAAGGTATTTTCACCTTCTTTTACGGCATCGCTGATGTTCAGACGATAAGGCGCCATCCATGTTGTACCCACTTCTTTTCCGTTCAGGGTAACCGTTGCCATTACTCCCACTTCTCCTAAATCGATAAAAACATTTTTTGCATCTGTTTTTTCGTAAGAAAATGTGGTGGTGTAATTTGCTGTTCCCGAGTAATATTTCAGTCGTTCATCATCGCTTTCTATCCAGTCCATTAATTTTGTGGTATGAATAGCGGGAGCAATTTTTTGGTTTTCAAAATCAATCCCCCATTCATCATCAAGGGTTTGAACCGTTTTGAATTCGGGTGAATTTTCAGTGAATCCCTTATTTACAATTGCATTTGATTCGTTGGCAAACACCACAAACCAGCTTCTGTCGGCTTCCATTTCCAGCGGAACGATGGTTCTGCCGTTTTCTGCCTTATAGTCGTTTATGGCACGAATCTCTCCGGTAACCGCATCCCACAATTGAGGTTTTAGTCCGGCAACTCTGAACGATGGTTTTACGGATACGGGTTTTCCGCTTTGGTTGGTGAGGAAATAAATATCCATACCTTTCATCGAACGGTGTGTCCACAACACTTCGTCGCCAACATCCACATCTTTTTCAATGTTGAAATGATCCAGTGTTTGCTGAATAGGCAATCCATCAACAACCGCACCTTTGCCGTAGTTTTTAATCTTTTCGTCACCTGACCAAAGCTTTGCTGCCAGGGCTTGTACCTGCTCATCACATTCTGGGTAGTTTTGCAGGCTGGGTGAAGATTCTGGAGCCTGTCCGTAAATAATTCCACCTTCGGCAACCAGTTGTTCCAGTTTGGCCAGGGTTTCGGGACGCATGTTTTCCAGGGGCGGCAGAACCATCATCCGGTAACTCATTCCATCCGGAAGAACAAATTTGCCATCCACTACTGTTATTCTGTTCATTATCACTTCGGCGTTGATGTAATCAAAGGAATAGCCCTTGGGTAATTCAGGATTGGTAGCACCGGTCATAATGGGCGCATCTTCACCAATAAAATAGCATACATCGGCCACATAGTTGCCCTGTTGCAGCATGTGTTGTGCCCGTCTTAAATAATCGAAGTAGATTTTACCTTGCTTGAACCAGGTATTGTGGCGGTTAAACTCGGTACTGAACCAGGCATTGGTTCCGGGAACTTTATCCTCGTCGGGTTGATGAATGTAAAGGTGAAGAACATGATGGTTAATGCCTTCGGTTAAACTCCAGTCACCACGTTTTTTGAGCATGGCCGGGTGGCGGACGTAGGTACGTTGCGAGGCTGTAAAACACTCGGCTGAAGTAGTCTTTTTCCCATAAATATGTGCTGCAGAAGAAGCTGCTTTGCACTCAATATCGCCCAGTGTTCCCTCATTCCAGTATTCCCCGCTTACAAAATCGCTTTGACCGCCATACATCAGAAACTCTGAAGGATAGCCCCAGTGTCCGTAATTCTCCAGCCACAGCTTCAAGCCATGTTCGTTGGCAATTTCACGTAAACCACCGGTGTATTTGTATGCCACATCGTCGGCAACGGCGCGTCGCAGGTCCCATAAAAAGCGGTCAGATTCAGCGACGCTCCCAACAATGCGTCCTGAGAATACGGGCAGGTATCTTTTAGGGTTATATCCAAAGCGTTCTTCAAAGCTTTGTTCAAAATCGTCGGTCCAGTTTTGTGAACCGGTTTCATAACTATCGGCAATCACATATTTAAAGGCACTTTTACTTTCTTCGGGAATACGTTTTAAAAAATCGCCAATAAACTGTTCAAAATGAAAGCGCACCAGTTCGCGATTGGCTTTATCCACCTCATAGCCTTTACCTTGTGGGGCTGAGGGTGAGTTTGTGGTACCCGTTGGTGTCATACCAAAACGCATCACGGTCCATTCGCCTTCAGGAGCCTCCCAGCTAAGCTTGCCATTCTCATCCATTTTATCCGAGATATCCAAAACCTCATCTTCTGCCATAATCAATTGCTTATCTCCATATTCAGGCAATGTATGCCACAAATACGAATCAGGTTCAGGCTGGGGTGTGGGATGCATTCTTCCCAGTGTTTTGCCCAGGAAGTTTTCTACCACCGGGGCCTCTGATATGCGAATTTCTGAAAAACCACTTCCCCTGACTCCCTGGATTTTTTTGCAGATTAATTTGAATTTATCGGATTGTATAGGAGGAAATGAAATGGCCAATGGCCCGTAAGGAATTGGCCCCACTTGTCCTTTAAAATCTCTTCTGTCGAAATTAAATTCCTTAATCGTATGATATTTCCCATCCACAAAGGCTTGCAATTCGCAATCCACAATCAGGTTGGTTTTACCCGGCAAAAGGGTAATACTTCGTGCCGTAAGCGCTTGTTTCGAACTGATCTCAATGCTATACTCCGGCCTTACAAAACCAACTCCGGTATTCTCATCCCCGTCGAGCAGTGCCTTTGCTTTTTTAACAGCCGGGCTGATTGAAATGCTTGCATTTTTGTTATTCAGATAAAGTGCTTCTTTTTTGTTTTTTGGGAAAGCCAGTACATAGACATCCTGGAATTCATCTTTTGGTTGATCCAGTTGCACTTCCACTTTTTTCCCTCCGGTAAGGGTCGTTTCGGAATAAACCAGGTGACGCATGGCCTTGTCATGGCTTATCCACGGACCACCCGACATACTCCAGCCGGGGCAGTTGAACGAACCAATGTCTACACCAATGCGTTTGCCTTCGTTTACAGCGTGCACCATATGCTCCCACCAGTCTTCACTTAGCATGGGTACTTTACCATCTACCTCGTCGGGATTAATGTTTCCGATAAAGGTGGCGCCAATACCGGCTGCCTTCATGGCTTCCAAATCTTTGGTAATACCTTCTTTCGAGATATCGTCGCCTATCCAGTACCAGTAGCACCAGATGGTATTACTGTCGGTTGGAGTTACAAATTCTGACTGAATTTTGTTGTAATCGGCTTGTTGATTTTTGTCTGTTGATGTACACTGAACATATAACAATACAGCTAAAAACAGAAAGGCTAAAAGGTTGATTCGTTTCATTCGTATATATTTTAAATTAAACGTTCATTTTTAATTTTTTACAGGATTGCGGAACTTCTCTTAATTTTAACCGCCCAGGCGCAGAGGCACTAATTTAATTCAAACAAGTTGTGCTTACAATACGTAAAATGGCAGTTTATTTATATTTTTTGACATTACTCTTTTGCCTTATAATATTCCTTTACCGCAGTAGCAGTAATCTTTCCGAGCATGATATAACCCCCGGAGCTGTAGTGAGCTCCATCGTCCCCTTTGGGCAACTTGCCGGGGTAGATAGTGGTAACGTTTGAAATCTCCCGACCTGCCCTGTTTTGTGCATGTTGGATTGTCCCATTAACACGAATACGCGGAACTTCCCGCTTTTGGGAACTGGCGCTTCGCCGCCTCCCATGGTGTTGCCCTGTTTGAAGCCGGTTGTCTTCCATTTCGTTTCATCTTCTTCAGTTTGTGCTATCCCAATTGAAGTGACCAGGGTAATCAGCAACATTAATAAGCAATATCGTTTCATTTGTAAGTCCTCCTGTTCTTTTAAATTCCAAAAGGTATCCGTTACAATCCCAAGCTAATACCACCTACTATTCCTCTGGTCCAAACACCTTTTTTATGGCTTTCAAATAACCATAACCATGCATGGTACAAGGCATCAGGTAACTTGTCTCTGTCCATTCGTTCCAGCTGTTTACTGTAATTAGTGGTGCTTGCCCGGGGTGCTTATCCACAAAATCTTTTGCTTTTCGTAAAGCAGTTTCAAAATTTTCGGGATTGCTGTTTTTTGTGATACCACCGATAAAGGTTTTACCCCTTGGACTGGCATCCCATCCTACCGATACTTGTGGATAATATTTTGCCTCGTAGTTGTCAGAAACCCAATTCCAGATTCTTTCAGCATCAGTTAGAACCTCCAAATAATCCCTGTCAATTCCGGTCATATGGGCATAAACGTAGTGTGTAAGCGAATTAAATCCCAAATCTTCAACCAGTTGTTTTTCTTGTCCAAAGGTTTTGTCATCCACAACAATGTCACGCTGGCCATGCAAGCGTAAAGAATATTGCAACTCAAGCCCTTTATATCCAGCCTTTTTTGTTTCTTCCCTGAACCAGTTTAAAGCATCAATGGTCTCATCCACACCTCCCAGGCCATTTATAAGATCGTTCATCGAATAGATCATAAATACTGGCTTATCATCAATCATATAGTAATTGGATTGTGAAAAATATTTTTCGATAAAGCGGTGGCAAATCTTCTCAAACTCCGGACGATCCACTTCTGCTTGCCAGGTTATGGATTTATCTTTACCCGTAAAGGCCTCATCCGCACCACGTTTATCCCAAATTCGTTTTACATCATGGTTGGCCCACATGAGGTAAAATTTCATTTTATCCTTGTTTTTAGCCTTTAGAAAACCATCGTTCAGGTGACCTTCGAGAAAGGGCATACGGTCATACCAGTACCAGTCGAAAATAAATACATTTACACCGTGGTCGGTGGCTGCCTCAATTTCCATCTGTGCAATATAGGGATCGGCTTCATTTACATATCCCCACAAAGGATACCGTGGTTGCTCATGCCCTTCGAACTTAGGTTTGTTCGTCATAACCGTTTGCCACTCACCAATTCCGTCGGGCCAGAATATTTTTGCCCTGTCGTCGGGGTGGTACGATGGCCAAACAATGGCGGCAATATCGTATTGTTTGTCTTTCTCTTGTGCTAAAGTTGAGTTGTTTGCTAAAAATAATCCTAAACAAAAAGTTAGGATGCCAATTTTAATGGTTTGATGCTTCATGGTTTTCTCCTTGTATATTAACAAACGCAAAGGTTTAGAAAATTACGATGTAAAACTTTTCTTAAGGTATCCATTTCTTTTTATGATGTTACATTTTTACACAAAATGCTCAAAAGACAATCTATATCTGCGGAACGATCGCTCCGTTCTCAACCAAGGTTTCCTTTATACTTTGTAGAGATACATTTAGTGGTGTTTTTTTCTGTTGTACTGCCAAAGCTGCTGTTGCTCCGGCAGCCTGTCCCATGGCCATGCACGAAGCCTGCACCCGAAGTGCCGAGTTGGCCAGGCGGTCGCTGCTCACACAACGGCCTGCAACCATAATATTTTGACTATTCCTGGGAATAAGTGCACGCAGAGGAACTGTTGGAAAAGTTCCCTCTGTCAAATGCCTTGGCGCCACCCCGTGCTTATCATGTACGTCTATGGGATAAAATGAATAAGCAAGCGCATCGTCAAAAACTCTTCCACTGACATAATCTTCATGTGTTATCTGGTATTCGCCATCAACCCGGTAAGTTTCCCGAATTCCTGTTTCGGGTTGCATCGAAATAAGCCTTGTATTTTCACATCCGGGTTGTTCCCGTAAAAAGCGTAAAGTCTCCAGCAGTGTTGTACGGCTTTTGATATTGGTTAATGAATGCGTTTCGGAAGTGGTGGAATCAGCTCCGGCCATATGGTGAATATTATCACCTGCAGAGCGCAACAACCCCTCAATATTGTTTCTGAACTCCTCCTTAACCAGTCTTCCTTCCTCTACAGCTTTGTTGTATTTTTCCCTGATCAGCCTTTTATCCAGCGACTGATAGTTATAACCACCAATACGGAACATGAGTGATCCCGGCTGGATTTCATCACCGCGCAAGACTTTATTTCCGGCCAGTGAGGTAAGGAATGCATTTCCGGTGCAATCAATAAGTTGTTTACAAATAATCTTTTTATGGGTACCTTTCCCAATGGTTTCAACTTTCCAGCTATTTCCTTTAAATTCAGCTTTAACCGGTGTTTCGTAATAACGAAGTTGCACGCCTGCATCCAGGCATTTTTCTTCAGCCAGAAGTGCATAGATGTTTGGATTTATCCTTACCTGGTGTTTGGGATGATTCTTACCTGTGGGTATGCTAAAATCAGGCAGTTCGCCACCATCCAGTTTTACAGCATCGCTTACCAGTTCCCAGCCTAT
>JBFEWU010000214.1:0-8101 GCA_041546215.1 Draconibacterium sp.
ATTCCAAATGTGCGTTTGTTTTCCCGGGTGAATAATTTTTGCGGTGGCCCGAACCTTTCCTTTTTTCAGAACTCCTGTATGGCTGCCGTTTACCTGGATGCCCAGCACTTCGAACTTTGAAAAATCGACCATTAACATACTTCCAAGACCGGCTAAGGTTTCGGCGAAAGCCAAATTTGCTCCGCCGTGCAAAATACCATCCGGGCGCATATTTTTTTCTGTTAAAAGCATCTCTCCTTCAATACAACCTTCTTCAATTTTTGTGAATTGAATGCCCAGGCTGCCCACCAGTCCGTTTCTTGTAAACTTGTTTATGGTTTCAAGGGGAGTATTGCTATCCAGCTGACTAAAATCCATAGACCTAAATTAATAAAAACCCGAAAATACGGTTTAGTTTTTAATATTGAAAAGAGGAGATACAAATAGCGACAAATTTTAAAATACAGCCAGCAATAAATCAATATCTTTTGATGGGATACTAAACATTCGTCCCACATCTGCATTGGTAAGTA
The DNA here is from genome assembly GCA_041546215.1 of Draconibacterium sp. GTDB lineage: Bacteria > Bacteroidota > Bacteroidia > Bacteroidales > Prolixibacteraceae > Draconibacterium. The sequence continues at coordinate 513 of JBFEWU010000214.1, forward strand.
TTCCCTGGTATATATAGACTCCTTTTCGGAAGCCTTTCGATACTTTTATATAGTTGTCCACTCCACCATTTTCGCCAATTGCCAATAAAATAGGGATTAAAATATTGCTCAAAGAAATGGATGCTGTACGCGCTACCATGGCCGGAGAGTTGGGCACGCAGTAATGGACAACACCGTGTTTTACGTAGGTAGGCTGATTAAAATCGGTACATTTTGAGGTTTCGAAACATCCGCCCTGGCTCACATTCAGGTCGATAATTACCGAGCCCTCTTTCATTTGTTTTACCAAACTTTCGCTTACCCTAAATTTAGGAGGCGTATTAAACGAAGTGGCGCCAATAACGGCATCGGCTGAAACAAGGGCTTTCCGGAGCACTTTAGGATAGAAAACGGAGGTAAAAATGCGTCTCCCGAGTTTTTCTTCCAGTTTGCTAAGTTCGTAAACCGATGTGTCGAAAACTTTCACAAAAATACCCAAACCAATTGCTGCCCGTGCAGCGTATTCTGCCGCTGTGCTGGTTCCAATAATCACGAGTTCGGCGGGCGTTACACCCGTAACTTCACCAAACAAAACTCCTTTGCCATCGCGCGAGTTACTTAAGTATTCGCTGGCAATGGTAATGGAAGTTAAGCCGGCAATCTGGCTCATTTGATGAACAACAGGCAGGAAACCATCTTCGTTCTCGAGGTATTCAAAGGCAATGGTTGTAACCTTTTTTTGCATCATTTTCTGGATCGATTCGTTGCAATGTGCCTGAATCTGCATATTGGAAATAATAACCTGGTTGCCACGAAGTGAGTCAATTTCATCGCAGCTAAAAGGGGCAATTCGTAAAATTACATCACACTGAAAGGTTTCTTCTTTCGTATCGACTACCACTGCACCGGCTTTTTGGTAGTCTTCGTTGGTATAACTGGCCGCTTTCCCGGCATCTTTTTCAATGAGAATTTCATGTCCGTACGAAACCAGCAGATCAACAGCTTGTGGAGATAAAGGAACCCGAAATTCAACTTTGGAATAATCCGAAGGGATACCAATTTTCACTTTTTGTCCTTTCTTTTTTACTTCCAACATCTCCTCCTGGGGCAGGAGCATGTTTTTTGGTATCGATAACTTTTCCTTTTCCATAGTTGTTACTAATGTATTAGTCTTTTTTGTCACTAGCAATTTACAAGCAAAAGGGGAGTTTTCAAAATTTATAATGAGAAGCCGGAAATCCGCATCAAATGGAAGGCCTGGCCGTTATAAGACGAGTGTCATCGTCCTGTGCCTCAATTCTAACTTCGACTATATTTTCGGGCAGAAGAGATTCAATCATTTCGGGCCATTCGATAAGACAGTAATTCCCGCTGTATATGTAGTCTTCATAGCCCAGGTCAAAAGCTTCTTCAATGTCTTTAATCCGGTAGAAATCGAAGTGAAAGATGGAGTTCATTCCGGCAGACATGTATTCGTTGATTAAGGCAAAAGTTGGGCTGGTAATGTTATCTTCCGATCCCAGGGCACGACAAATGGACTGGATAAAAGTGGTTTTGCCTGCTCCCATTTTGCCATAAAAAGCAAATACACGTTCATCGGGATATTGCTGAATTAATTCTCGGGCAACGCCTTTTAACTCTTCTACTGATTTGACTTTCTTCGAAAACATATCTTCCAAAAATTTGTGCAATATTACAAAAAGCCGAAAATAAAATCGCCTTGTGTGCTTAAAATACGACAAAAATCAGAGAAAACACTGCGGGGAGGGAGTACATAATTCATTAAATTGTTTTAATTTTGGCAAAAATCTTAAATGTCATTTGATTATGAGTATTCCAGCTGAATTAAAATATACGCAAGACCATGAATGGGTGCGCGTGGAAGGTGATGTTGCCGTTGTTGGTGTAACCGATTTTGCTCAGGGCGAGTTAGGCGACGTAGTTTTTGTTGAAATTGAAACAGAAGGCGAAACCTTGGATAAAGGTGAAACTTTTGGAACAGTTGAAGCGGTAAAAACCGTTTCAGATTTGTTTATGCCTCTGGGAGGAGAGGTGATTGAATTTAACGAGGCGCTGGCTGACGATCCGGAGTTGGTGAACAAAGATCCCTATGGCGATGGCTGGATGATTAAAATTAAAGTGGCTGATACAGCTGAACTGGGCGAGTTGATGGATGCCGAGGCCTACAAAGCAATGATTGAAGCTTAAGAATTTCTATCGATATATTTCGAAAGGCGTAACGTTAAGTTGCGCCTTTTTTTATGGTTATTTTTTAAATCAGCATGAAAAAGGAGAGGCGCCTTAACCGGTGGTTTAATAATGTTAGCTATGAAATTGGGCGTGTTGGTAAATTTGGTTTTGATGTGATGAGGATATTGTATTAGTTTGGATAATAATGAAAATCAAAAACCAATTATTATGAATACTTTACTAGCCGGCTTTATTGGCCCACAGGAAATAATTATTATCCTTTTCTTTTTTTTGATCATTCCTTTTGCGCTGGTTGTTTTTCTGATTGTTCGAGCCATCAGAAAAACCAAAAAAACCAATAGCCCGATTTTGGAAGAAGATAATGTGTAGGATGTGGATTAATTGCCTTATTGTTAAATGCAATTTTGAGATGAGGTAGATTTTATTTTAGTTTGAGTAGAAATTAAAAACTAAATCACCTTCAATGAATACTTTGATCGCCGGTTTTATCGGGCCGCAAGAAATTGTGATCATATTACTAATGGTCGTATGCCTTTTTGTTATCATCCCTGTTTTTATACTTGTAAGAGTTGTAAAATACAGCCGGAATAAAAATAATGCGAAGTGGACGGGAGGCGAGGTGGAAAAGCAGTTTAAAAAGTATAAAGAATCCAGTTTTACAAAGAAGAATATAAAGGAATATTATCCAGTAAAAGAGGGAAATAAAATTACCTTAATTCAGTTTAACGAGATTGTGGATTTTTCGACTGCAAATAACTATGTCTTTTTAACCGATTTAAGCGCGAAAGATTATTTGGTTGAGTCAAATTTAGGTGACCTTGAAAAGAAGCTGCCCGAAGAATTTATTCGTGTTCATAAATCAACGATTATAAACAGTAAACTAATTCAGGAGGTTAAGAAACTTGCCAATGGCAGGTACGATTTAGTAATGAAATGTGCCCAAGAAAGAGTTATCTCGTGTAGCAAAAGTTATAACGAAAAGATTAAATCAATCATCGCCTTTTAACAACAACTATTTAGAAAAGAAAAACTCAGCCCGAAGGCTGAGTTTTATATTGCAAACCCTATACATGTGAACCAATTAAAACCGGAACCAGAGAGGCTCCGGCTGTTGTTATCTAATTTATTGATTGTTATCCGCATTTTGAGCACCCGCAAGTCAGGCATGTTAAACATCCCTCCTGGTATACCACATCGTCTGAGTTACATTCGCCGCATTTGGCGTCTTCGGCCCGGGTACCGTCTTCAATATATTTTTTCAAAGTACGTGCAACACCGGCTTTCCATGAATTAATGGTTTCGTTATCGAGTTGTAAGCTGGTTACAAGTTCAACAATTTTGTGAATTGGCATTCCATGGCGCAAAGTGCCCGAAATTAATTTCGCATAGTTCCAGTAAACCGGATTAAACTTGTGAGAAAGACCTTCGATGGTGGTTTTATAACCGCGTTTGTTCGCGTATTGGAAATCGTAACGCGAGTCTTCACCTTCCCAGCTTTTTATAATATAGCCTTTTGTCACCGAGCGAGGCAAAAGAATTCCATCTTCGTCGTCGTGTAACCCTGTGAAAATCTCATAAGGTTTACCGTCCATCAAGCCCAGAAATGCGATCCATTTTTCCTTGTTATTTTGAAAACGAACCACATCGGCTTCCAGTCTTTCAGGTCGTTTCGTTGGAAATGAATCGCCTTCTTTTCTCCTTTCGCTTTCGTCGTTCGAAATCAAAACGCCCGATCGGGATCCATCGCGATACACAGTAACCCCTTTACAGCCACTTTTCCAGGCTTCGAAATAAAGTTCACCAACCAATTCTTGTTTTGCATCAGCCGGTAAATTAATGGTTACACTAATGGAGTGGTCCACCCATTTCTGTATTCTACCCTGCATACGAACTTTATTCAACCAGTCGACGTCGTTTGAAGTTGCTTTATAATAAGGCGATTTTGTAACAAACTTATCCAGTTCTTCCTGTGAATATTCACGGTTTGTATCAATGCCATTTGCTTCCATCCATGTTTTAAACTGGTGGTGGAATACGGTGTATTCTTCCCAGTGGTCGCCTACTTCGTCGATAAAATCCACACGAACGTCTTTGTCGTTTGGATTCACTTTGCGACGGCGTTTGTAGACCGGTAAGAATACCGGTTCGATACCCGAAGTAGTTTGTGTCATCAGACTTGTGGTGCCGGTAGGAGCAATGGTTAAGAGGGCGATATTTCTGCGGCCATATTTAGTCATTTTTTCGTACAGGCCGGAATCTGCATCTTTAATGCGATTTATAAGCGGGTTGTCTTTCTCGCGTTCAGTATCGTATAAAGCGAAGGGACCACGGTCTTTTGCCAGGTAAACCGACGAGCGGTAGGCCTCAAGCGCAATGGTTTTATGAATTTCTTCCGAGAAATCGGTGGCATTTTCGCTTCCATAACGTAGGCCCAGTGCTGCCAGCATATCTCCTTCTGCGGTGATTCCAATTCCGGTGCGACGACCTTCATTTGCTTTGTTTTTGATGTTATTCCACAGGTTACGTTCAGTGAATTTGATCTCCTCAGCTTCGGGATCTGCATCTACTTTTTCAATAATGGCATCAATTTTTTCCAATTCAAGATCGATAATGTCATCCATAATGCGTTGTGCATAATGGATGTGCTCTTTAAATAATTCGAAATTGAATTTGGCATTCTTTGTAAATGGCTTTTCCACATAGGAATACAGGTTGATTGCCAATAAGCGGCAGCTATCGTATGGGCATAAAGGGATTTCGCCGCAGGGATTGGTTGAAACCGTGCGGTAACCCAGGTCGGCATAACAATCCGGCACCGATTCTCTGATAATTGTATCCCAGAAAAGAATGCCCGGCTCAGCCGATTTCCATGCATTTTTTACAATCTTATTCCAGATTTTGCTGGGATCGGTATCTTTGGTATAAATGGCTTCCCCGTTTATTGGGTATTGTTGTTGATACGAGGTGCCTGCCTCAACGGCTTTCATAAAATCGTCCTGGATTTTAACAGAAACGTTTGCACCGGTAACTTTACCTTGTTCCAGTTTTGCATCGATAAAACTTTCAGAATCGGGGTGTTTAACCGATACAGAAAGCATTAGAGCCCCACGGCGACCATCCTGTGCAACTTCGCGGGTTGAGTTGGAGTAGCGTTCCATGAAAGGAACAATGCCTGTCGATGTTAAGGCTGAGTTTTTAACGGGTGAACCTTTCGGACGGATGTGCGATAAATCGTGACCTACGCCTCCGCGACGTTTCATCAACTGAACCTGCTCCTGGTCAATTTTCATAATTCCTCCGTACGAATCGGAATTTCCATCGTTACCCACCACAAAACAATTGGATAGTGATGCAATCTGGTAATTATTTCCAATTCCTGTCATTGGTCCACCTTGTGGAACAACGTATTTAAAATCTTTTAATACGTTGTAAATTTCGTCTTCGGTAAGGGGATTCGGATATCTTTTTTCTATCCTGGCAATTTCTTTTGCCAATCGTTGGTGCATGTCGTCGGGAGTGCGTTCAAATATATTCCCGAAAGAATCTTTGAGGGCATATTTGTTAACCCAGACTCTTGCTGCTAAATCATCTCCTTTGAAGTACTCGAGCGAGGCATTTACTGCTTCTTCCTGAGAGTAAATTTTCTTGCCCGCCGGGGCTTTTACAGATACTTCGTTTACTGCCATTTTTTTTCCTGTAAGTGAATTAAAGTTAATAAAAATATTTTTTGAATTTCCAGGTTTCCTGATTTGTTTAATTGTGTAGTGCAAGATAGAACACAAAACAAACTTTTGGAAAATTTTCTTCAAGAAAATAGAAAGAAGTTATCAACTTTAAAGTGTTATGTGTTTGAAATACAGGCAAAAACATATTTGATAGCAGCAAAAAGTTTACCAAAACTTTAAATAATTGCTTGCAGAATAAGAAATTTATTTATCGAAGACTTGTTGCAAATGGTCAATTTTTTTAGTGGTTTTTTGTCAACAAAAAGCGTGCAATTCAGCCCTGGCTGTTAAAAACTTTTTTTACGATAAGTTTTGTAGAGCCCACGTTTTTTTCTACGTATTTTTTGCAGATTCCGGATGCATTTTTAAGCTCGGCTTTATCCTTCAGAAGCAGGTTTAGTGCACTCTCCAATTCATTAAAATTACAAATCGACCTTGCGCCTTTTTCGTCAACCAGGTCTTTCGCTTCTTTGAACTTTTTGTAATTCGGACCAAAAATAACAGGCAGGCCAAAGGTTGCAGCTTCCAAAATATTATGAATGCCCACACCAAAGCCACCCCCTATGTAGGCCAGGTTTCCGTACTGGTATAGGGATGAAAGTATTCCGATTGAATCAATTATTAACACTTCATGCTCGTCGACTGTCGAATTCCCGACTTTGCTAAAGGAAATGGCTGGTTTTTTCAACAACTGGTGAATTCTGTTAATATTCGAGGAAGAAACTTCGTGAGGAGCAATAATGAATTTCACTTTATCAACAGCTTTCGTATTGTTAATAAACTCTATAAGCAGCTCTTCATCGGGCTTCCATGTGCTCCCGGCAATAATTAGCTGTGAATTTGCTTTAAATTTTTCAACAATTTCAAACTTTTTTGCACCTGCTGCGATACTTGCCACTCTGTCGAAACGGGTATCTCCGGAGATTGTGAAATTATTGAGGCCGATTGAGTTTAGCAGTTCTGCTGATTTTTTATTTTGAATAAAGAAGTGCTCAAAACAAAAAAGTAATTTTCGATACCAACGCCCCCAGGGTGTGGAGTTAAAGAATTGCTGATTTTCTCTGAATATGGCCGATATAATGTAAAGTGGTATTTTCCGGCTTTTTAGTTCGGTAATAAAATGATACCAGAATTCGTATTTCACAAAAAATACTTTCTCTGGTTTTACCATATCGATAAAACTTCGGGCATTTTTTTTCGTGTCCATCGGAAGGTAGCAGATGATATCGGCACCACCATAATTTTTACGTATTTCGTAACCCGAGGGTGAGAAAAATGTTAGCAGGATTTTGTATTGCGGGAACCTTATCTTCGCCTCCTCAATTACCGGGCGTCCTTGTTCAAATTCACCCAGTGATGCGCAGTGAAACCACAGATATCGGTCATCTTTTTCTATCCTGGACTGCAATTCTGTTTTCCAGTTTTTCCTTCCCCTTATCATGGATTTGGCTTTGCTGTTAAAAGGTGCAGCTATCCGAACCAGAAAGCCATAGAGGAATATTCCAATATTGTATAGTAGAACCATTTCTGTTGAATTAAAAGTATTGGCGCTCATTTAAATATTCGTAAATCGTAATATTCATTAGGAGCATAAGAAATAAATAAGCCAGCTTTTCGACCGGAACACCCACTATTCCGGCACCAATAATATGGCTGGTGTTGTATACAACTGCC
>JBFEWU010000418.1:0-3902 GCA_041546215.1 Draconibacterium sp.
GATGGAAGAAGCTCAAAGCTGAAAGCTCGAAGCTCAAAGGAAGTCCGAAGACCGGAGAAGAGAGAATTAAACTTTGCGTCTTTGCGCCTCTGCGGTAAAAATTCTTAGCGTCTTTGTTCTTGATTCTTTGTTCTTTGCTCTTTGTTCTTACTTGTTTTAAATTTTTGCCATGAACTGGATATTGATTACCATATTATTACTGGGCGGCCTGGCCTTGTTCCTGCATGGGATGAATGTAATGACCGAGGGTTTAAAAGCCGCTGCGGGTTCACGAATGAAATCCTTCTTAAAGGGAATGACCCGTAACCGGTGGACCTCACTGTCCGCAGGTGCCGGAATCACGGCAGTCATTCAATCTTCATCGGTAACAACGGTTTTAGCCGTGGGGTTTGTTTCGGCCGGATTGCTTTCTTTTCAAAGCACACTGGGTTTAATTCTGGGTGCAAACCTGGGAACAACAATTACAGCCCAGATTATTGCCTTTAAAATAACCAGTGCATCGTGGCTGATGATTGCATTCGGGTACTTGTTTAGCGTCGCATTTGAAAAAAAGTCGTATAAACACTTCGGGACAATCATTCTCGGTTTGGGCCTGGTGTTTTTGGGAATGAATGTAATGAGCGAAGCAACTGCTCCCCTGAAAAGCTTCGATCCTTTTATCGATGTAATGAAAGGACTGGATAATTATTTTCTGGGAATTTTATTGGGAACTGTTTTTACGGCTGCAGTACAAAGTTCGTCGGCCACAACCGGTGTGGTAATTGTTCTGGCATCGCAGGGCTTGGTTGGTGTTGAAGCCGGAATTGCCATTATTTTCGGAGCCAATATTGGCACCTGCGTAACGGCTGTGTTATCGGCACTCGGGAAACCCCGGGCAGCCATGCGGGTAGCGATTTCACATGTGTTCATCAATGTTGCAGGGGTGTTAATCTGGTTTGCCTTTATCCGGCAACTGGCCGATGTTGTTGAAACCTTATCGGCGGGCAGCCAGGCCCGACAAATTGCCAATGCACACACCATTTTTAATCTGGCAAATACCCTTGTTTTTATCTGGTTCGTTCATCCCGTATCCCGGCTGGTGTTGTGGATGGTTCCGGAGAAGAAAAAAGATACGAAACAATTGTTTCCCGAACTACACTCTTATTATCTCGAGGATATATCGATGGCCATAGACCTGGCGAATGGTGCCATTTATAAATTGGGTAAAAAGTCCCTGCAATTGATGGGGAGTGGCTTATATGTGGCCTTATCCGGTAAAGCAACGCAGTTAACTCAATTACGCAGGAATGATGAGCTCATTGATCACGGACACCGCGAAATCTTAGGTTTTTTGCAGCAAATACAAGGTAGCTCCCTGTCAAAAAAGGAGACAAAGCGCCTGGAAAAGCAAATTGAAGCGGTGAATGTGCTGGAAAGCGCAGCCGATTTAATTACCACCAACCTGGTTGAAGCGGCTGAGCACCGCATAAAAAATGAATTTGAGGTGAGTGAAATAACCATTCAGAAATTAACAGATTTGTATGCCATTGCGGTAAATGCTTTTGACCTGGGACTCAAAAGTTTCAGCGGGCAGGCTGTTGAAGAAGAGGAGGCACTGTTAAAGTCGGTATTTAAAGAACAATTTCAGGAAGTTCGGACACACCTGACCAAACGACTGGCGGAAACCGATGAAATGCGGATTTCCATCTATCGTTTCGAATCGGAGGTCTTGGAAGCCATTCGCCACTTGCATGCTCTGGCAAGGCGTTTAAAAAGAAAAGCAGAATAACATGGGGACGTTATCCTGCTCTTACTTCATAAAGCTGTGTTTTGACGATACTAATGTTTTATGATTTTCTCTTTAAAGGTTTGTGCATTATTTTGAACAACAATGAAATACATGCCAGCGGGATGAGGCGACAGGTCAACATCCGTCAGGGATGAATGAATGGTTCGCATCTCAATTCTTGAACCCACGGCATTGTAAAGCTCATATTTGTCGTTTAATCCGTATTCAGCGAGTTTGATTTTTAATCTTCCCGAAGTTGGATTCGGATACACCAGGAATTCTCCCCGGTCCTCGGCAAATGGATTTCCTGCTGAAGCCATTTTCTGAGCAGCTTCGCCAAGCGATAGTGCATAATCTTCAACTTCACCGTCATACCCGTTTTCGCAAGGGGCAGGGGCTTTCCCGCTCTTCATGGCCACACGCATTATGGTGTTCCCGCTTACCGTTTCCGGAAGGGTAAATGAGGCACTCGTAGCTCCCTTCTTGTTGTTCAAAACAACGAGCGTTTCGTTTGCATCGTCGAAGTCGCCATCCTGGTTAAAATCAAACCATACTCTCCAGAAATTTCGGTACGTGCTTGTGTTCGGAACCAGTTGGATGGTATAAGTAGCTCCCGGATTAAGTGAACCGCTCGCGGCAAAAACATGATACCCATCTCCTCCTGAGGATTGGTCAAGCACTCCTGGGATTGTAACGCGCGAAATGGAATTGGACGCGCTGTTTACATCCGGTTTGCAATAACTTACCGTTGAGTTATCGCCTACCGTAATAATTCCTTTTAGAGTGAGTTCCGATGGGGCAAAGCCGGCTTTTGTAACTTTTAATGTTACATCAAAGGTGCCTGCTGTATTGTACTGAACGGTTGGATTTTGGACTGTGCTTTGTGTGTCTACAGCTCCCGGGAACGACCATTCCCATCCCGTTGGTGCGTTTTCAGAGAGATCACTGAATTGTATGCTCTCACCAACCGGAATGGTAAATACATTGGCCGTAAAGTTTGCCTTCGGTCCCGGGGCAGTGATGGCAACATCAAAATCTTTTACGTCACCCTGCCCGGTGAAGTCGCATGCAGTAGGTGCTGTTCTTCCCATGGCAACCCGCATCTTTGTTGTGCTTAAGTCAACATTAGAGGGTATACTAATGGATCCCTTTACCACAGACTTCGATTTTGTGGAGCTAAAGAGCAATTCGCCGGAAGAGAATTGGTAGTCATTGTTCAGATCGATCCACAGCGACCAGTATTCAAATTTACTTCTGCCACTAAAATCAGGTGTCAGTTCAATGGCATAGGTTCCTCCCTGCTCCAGCATGAAATTGCTTTCTTGTCCGCCTATCACCACGCTGGCTATCCATTCCTCGGCCGAAACCGGCGATGAAGTACAGTAAGCAGGTGCGGCTTTATCAACCTGGATATAGTTTTCGATGACCTTGGTATTGTTTCCTGCCGGATTGCTAACCGTCAGGCTCACCTTATAATTGCTGGCTGAATTGTAAATCACCTTTGGATTTTTTTCGGTTGAAGTGGATGGAGTACCTCCTTCAAAATCCCATTTCCAGGAACCCGGATTGTTTTTCGACAGGTCTGAAAAGCTGACTTCTTCGCCTTCTTTAATCAATTGTTTGTCGGAAGAAAAATCGGCAATGGGCACTTCAAGGGCTTTGCTAACTATAATGTACCCCGATTTTGTTTCTATACTCGAACCGGCCGAATTTGCAGCCGTTAAGCTTACGGTATAGGTTCCTTCTGCCGCATAGGTCACACTGGGATTTTGTTCCGTTGAACTTGCCGGATCTCCACCCGGGAAACTCCAGCTCCACGAGGTAGGCGTATTGCCCGAGGCATCGCTAAAGGAAATGCGCTCTCCTTCCAGGATATCCGTTTTGTCGGATGTAAAAGCGGCAAGCGGTGCCGATACCGGATCAGAAACCGTAATACAGGCAAGCACGGTTTTGCTATCTTCCCCGGCAGCGTTGGCCACAGTAAGAGAAACCGCAAAAGTACCGGCTGTATTATAGCTAACCACCGGGTTTTGTTCCGTGGAAGTGTTGGGAGTACCTCCTGTAAAACTCCAGTTCCAGCTGGCTGGGGCATTGGCCGACAGGTCGGTAAACGAGACCTGCTGCCCGGTCGATA
>JBFEWU010000261.1:0-6819 GCA_041546215.1 Draconibacterium sp.
GGTGTTGCCAGTGCAGTCTGTTATTCGGGATTCCGAAGCGGACAGCACCCCGACCGCGGAGCCGGTGCTAAAAATCCATCAGAAGAAGAGGTGTTGGAAGACCTGAAAATTATTCAAAACGATATGGGATTTAAACTCATTCGTTTATACGATTCGGGAGTAAATTCGGCCCTGGTTTTGAAGTTGATTCAAGCACATGATCTGGATCTGAAAGTAATGCTTGGAATTTGGTTAAATGCCGAATTAAGCGCCCATGAAACATGTGCCTGGCTTAACGAACCTATTCCTCAGGAAGAACTGGATGCCAACAAAATTATAAACGGGGAAGAATTGCAAAGAGGCATAGAACTTGCCAATAAATACCCTGAAATTGTTTGTGCGGTTAATGTGGGAAATGAAGCACTGGTGGATTGGAACGACCATAAAATGCATGTTGATACTGTGATTTCGTACTGCCAAAAGGTAAAGGATGCCATTCCACAGGCTGTAACAGTGGCCGATAACTATGAATGGTGGGCTGCCCACGGTCAAAGGCTTTCAGAAGTGCTGGATTTTATTTCGGTACATATTTACCCGGTTTGGGAGGGACGCGACATTGAGCAGGGGCTTTCCTACTCCATCGAAAATATTCAGAAGGTAAGAAATGCCCTGCCTGATGCAAGAATTGTAATTAGTGAAGCCGGATGGGCATCGCTGGCATCAGAATTTGGCGAACGGGCCAGCGAAAACAAGCAATTGCAGTACCACATGGAACTCATGCAGTGGTCCAAAGAGATGAATCTGACAACATTCTTTTTCGAGGCTTTTGACGAAGACTGGAAAGGAGATCCCAGCAATCCATGGGGAGCTGAAAAACACTGGGGACTGTACACCGTTGACAGGAAACCTAAAAAGATCATGCAAAAGAACGAGACAAGGGATAATAATAAATAATTAATAGCACTAAACTTATGGGACATTACAAAACTGCAAAAGAAGACCGGGTTCCTTTCGGACAAAAGATCGCATTTGGTTCGGGGCATCTGGCAAATCAGTTATTTCCGGCAGCGCTCGGTGTGTTTATGGTGGTATTGGTAATGTCCTTAAACATGAATCCTGTTCTGGCTGGTATCTTAGGTGCTTTGCCACGATTGCTGGATGCACTTACCGATCCGGTTATGGGTTTCATATCCGATAATACAAGATCAAAATGGGGCCGGCGTAAACCTTATATCTTATTTGGCAGTGTAATTACCGGTATTGCGTTTATGATTATGTGGCAATTGAATCCCGAAAATTCGCAAACCTACAACTTTGTGTATTTCCTGATCGTATCCATATTTTTCTACATCGGGTACACCATTTTTGCGACCCCTCTCATCGGACTGGGGTATGAAATGACGCCCGACTACAACGAACGTACCCGCTTAATGGCCGTTTCGCAGTGGATGGGGCAGGTGGCCTGGATGATCTCTCCCTGGTTCTGGGTAATTATTTACGATCCTGAAATTTTTGCTTCTGCCCCGGAAGGTGCACGACAACTGTCCATTTGGGTAGGGGCCCTTTGTATGGTTCTGGGAGTTTTACCGGCACTTTTTAATAAAGAAATGATTGTTCCCGACAAGGATAAAATGGCCAGCTTATCCATGAAAGAGCTGGCTGCCAATAGCAGGGAATTTTTCAGAGGCATTAAACTCACCGTTAAAAACAGTCAGTTTATGCGACTTTGCGGGGCAACTTTTTTTATATTTAACGGTTTTCAGACCATCGCTCAGTTTGCCATGTTCATCATCGTATATTATCTTTTTAACGGCGACAAAGTGGCCTCGGGAACCTGGCCGGCTTGGTTTGGCACAGTTAGTGCCCTGGCAACAGCTTTTCTTGTTATTCCTGTTGTGACAAAAATTTCAGAAAAAGCAGGAAAGAAAAATGCCTTTATCATCGCCACGCTTTTTTCAATTATTGGTTATGGACTCAAGTGGTGGGGATTCAATCCTGAAAATCCATGGTTGATTTTTATGCCTATTCCATTTTTGTCGTTTGGAATTGGCGGATTGTTTACTTTAATGATGTCGATGACGGCCGATGTTTGCGATTTGGATGAACTGAATAATGGAGAACGCCGGGAAGGTATGTTTGGTGCCGTATACTGGTGGATGGTAAAGCTGGGAACAGCCCTGGCATTGTTAACAAGTGGCATTGTATTACAGGCAGTGGGATTCGACCAAAACGTTGACCAGCAAAGTGCAGAGGCACTGGTTAACCTGCGTATTGCTGATATTGCTATACCGGTTGTAACCGCATTGATGGCCATTGCCATAATCTGGAAATACAACATTACAGAAAATAGGGCGTATGAAATCCGGGAGGCGCTGGTTGCCCGACGCGGGAAAGCCCATCGCCAGGGACAATAATCAAAAGAAACGCGCTTATGAAGTGGTTTGCCTGTATTGGTTTACTCATGGTTTTTCTTTCGTGCACCGTTGCTGAAAGCAATAGAGTGAGCACGAAGGGAAGAACCATTGAAGTAAATGGAAAGCCTTTCCTGATTAAAGGAATTTGCTACCATCCTGTTCCTAAAGGAAGTGACAAACGAAGTTTTGAAACCTTACCGGAAGATCTGGCCTTAATGAAGGAAGCCGGAATAAACACCATCCGTTTGTATTCTCCGGTTGATGACAAGGCCGTTCTGGATGAAATTCACAGGGCTGGAATTAAAGTGATTATGGGTTTTGGGTACAACCAAAACGGTTTTTTCGATCTGCTTTCGGGCAGTTTCCTGGATTACATTAAGAAGTACAAACATCACCCGGCCATTTTATTTTGGGAGTTGGGAAACGAGTATAATTACCACCCTGAATGGTTTGATGGTGACCTGCTGAATTGGTACAAGGCCTTAAATAAGGCCGCAGGGCTGGCACACGAAACCGACAGTTCGCATCTGGTTTCCACAGCACATGGCGAATTGCCCGACTCATTGGCGCTCGCCCTTTGTTCAAACATTGATGTTTGGGGCATGAATGTGTATCGTTGGGACAAGCCTGAACCTGTATTTGAGCAATGGGAAGGGATTAGCGAAAAGCCTATGTATCTTTCTGAAGCAGGTGCCGACAGTTACATGACCATTGCAAAGGATGGGTACGAACAAGGCCCAAATGAACAAGCGCAGGCCGATGCCATTAAAAATATTCTGAATGCCACATTCGAAAACCGTGAAATTTGCAGTGGCCTTACGCTTTTTGCATTTGTGGATGAATTCTGGAAAGCCGGAGACCTAGACACGCAGGACCCGGGAGGCTGGGCACCAAACAGCAGCGGTGTGCCCTACGATGGTGCCCCAAACGAAGAGTATTGGGGAATACTAAGCATTGAACGCCAGAAGAAAGCGGCTTTTGATGTGGTAAAGAAGAAGTATCTGGAAATGAAACTTCCATAGGATGCCAACCGGAAGGGGGGCCTGATAACAAGGCATGCTAAAAAATGGGCCCTACAAGTTCACGACGGATTGGCACAGCAGCGATCATAAATTGTTTTTAAACAGCTAACACTAAAACCAACAAGATGAACAACACAAAACTCGCTCTAAAAGAAAAAATTGGATACAGCCTGGGAGATACTGCCTCGCACTTCGTGTGGGACATGGTTGGCTTCTGGATTCTGATTTTTTATACCGATACTTTCGGAATTTCAGCGGCTGCTGCAGGTACCATTATGCTCATCGCCCGCTTTTGGGACATGGCCAGCGATCCGATAATGGGGGTTATTGCCGACCGCACCAAAACACGTTGGGGAAAATTCCGTCCCTATATTTTATGGATGGCATTGCCATACAGTGTGTTGGCCGTGCTGGCTTTTTCAACACCCGATTTTGGGAACACAGGGAAAGTGATATATGCCGGAGTTACCTACATATTGCTGATGACGGTTTTTACGGCCATCAATCTTCCCTATTCTTCACTGGGGGCTGTTATGACTTCCGACTCATACGAGCGGGCAGGACTAAATTCGTACCGTTTTATTTTTGCTTTCGTGGGGCAGTTCATTGTTTCGGGCACGGCACTTTACCTGGCCAATTATTTTGGACAGGGAGATTCGGCAAAAGGCTACCAATATACGCTGGTCCTCTTTTCAATTATCAGTTTTATCCTGTTTATGATCACGTTTAAAACCACCCGCGAACGTGTTCAGCCGCCCAAAAAACAAAAGGAATCCTTAAAGGAGGATTTTCGAAATCTGTTTAAAAATAAACCCTGGGTAGTGCTGTTTTTTGTGGGCATAATCTCCTTTATCATGTTTGCCATGCAAAACCTGTCCATTGCCTATTATTTTAAATATTACATCGGTAAAGAAGAAAGCGTTCAGTTGTTTAATGTTATCGGCACCGTGGCGCTGATTGTTGCCATCCCATTTTCCAAACCGCTGGCAAAACGTTTTGGCAAGCGCAATGTCTTCCTGGCGAGCTCCCTGCTTTCCGGTTTTTTCTTCTGCCTCTTATACCTGCCTGGGGTAAATGATATTTACATGATTTACGGATTTAATATCCTGGCTAAAATGACCTATGCCCCGGCGGTGCCGTTGCTTTGGACCATGCTCGCCGACACGGCAGATTACTCGGAATGGAAGAGTGGAAGACGTGCCACCGGATTAACCTTTTCGGCAGCTACCTTTGCACAGAAAGCCGGTTGGGGAATTGGAGGAGCACTGGCAGGCTGGTTGTTGGCGGCTTTTAATTTTACACCCAATGTGGAGCAAAGCGAATCCGCAATTACCGGGATCAAACTTATGATTTCCGTTTTCCCCGGCATACTGTACATGTCGTGTTCAATATTATTGTTTTTCTACAGCATCGACCATGAAACCTGTGTTGTAATGCAGGAAGAATTGGAAGCAAGAAGAAAAGCGGAACGATAAATTGATTAATCAGGATTTTCAGATTTTCAGATTGCTGGATTTTCAGACCATCTGATGAAGGGCAACACCGCTGCCGCGCGATTGTACCTAAAATCCGCATGTCACAGTTAATAAAAGCTGTAAAACTTTGTAAACATGAGTTTTACAGCTTTAGTATTTTCACCTAAATTGGTGTTGCTAACAAAATACCGATATGAAAATACTAAATTCTTCACCAGTTTCCCCATTCGGCGGATTAAATTACGTAATCAAAGAAGTATTTGATTTAAAAATCGACAAATTGCTAAATGACAACCTGCCACCATTACCCAAACAGGCAAAATATTCATGGTTTGATATAATTATGTCTTATTGGTCAGTATTTTTCTGTGGAGGAGATTGTGCCGAAGACCTGGCAATTAATTTAAAAGGAGGGCTTCAAAACAATCCGTTTATCAAAATCCCCAGTCCTGACAGGGTTTTAGACCGGATTAAGTCGTTGTCGGATATACCACAGTTCTTTACTGCCGAAAGGGGAAAAGGGGAACACCAGTTTTCGTTGTCCAAAGAATTGAATAGGCTGAACCTCAAAATGCTATCGGTATTGCCCGGGTTTCAAAAAGAAAATGTGGTTTTGGATTATGACAATACTTTAATCTTTGCAGAAAAAGCCGATGCACAAAGGACATACAAAAAAGAAAACGGATATTATCCCGGAGTTGGGGTTATAGGATCAAATATTGTTTATGTGGAAAACAGAAATGGCAAAAGCAATGCACATATCCTTCAGCACGAAACGATAGGGCGCATGTGCTCTTTACTTTATGAAGCAGGAATAACAATAGATGTAATAAGGGCAGATTCTGCATCCTACACCTATGAAATAATCAAAGAAATTATAACGAATGCTAAACGGTTTTTTATAAAGGCAAGAATGACCGGTGCTGTAGAAAAAGCCATTGCCAATATTAAAGAGTGGAAAGAGATAAAAATAGGTGAAAGGATAGCGTTTAGGGGGTCAACTTCTTTCACCCCTTTTATTCGTGCAGCCAAAGAACATGGCGACAACATTAATAATTTAAAGGAATTCCGTTTGGTGGTTACTAAAGAACCCCGGAAAGATGGACAAATAAACGCTTTTACAGGAGAAGCCTGCATTTACAGCCCTATTATAACCAATGATTTTGGAATGACAGATGACCAGGTGGTGTATTTTTATAATGCAAGAGGAGCCCGAGAACGAGAATTTGATATTTTAAAAAATGATTTTGGATGGGATAAAATGCCTTTCTCGAAGCTTGAACAAAATACAGTGTTTCTCTTGGTTATGGCTATGTGCAGAAACCTGTATGCACACATTATTGAAAAGTTTTCTCAAAAAGTAAAGTTCCTTTCATCAAATTACAGGATTAAAAAATTTATTTTTCGTTTCATCTGTATCCCAGCCAAATGGATACATTCCGGGCGAAAAACAAAATTGAGGTTGTACGGAGAAATTGCTTTCAAAACATAGTGGCTTTTCAAGTTAATCTCCTGACATTTAATTAAGGAAGAATCAATTTCAATAGATGTCCATTGTCCTATAATAACAGAAATGGCTTTTTGAAAAAATTAACTGACAGATAAACCCTTTTTAATTACAATAAATGTAAATTTAAGCCAGCTCATGGTTAATGAAAACCATTATTAGCCTTTGCCAGGAAGACATGCGGATTTTAGGTTGTATCGCGTGGCGCAGAGAATGTCAATAAACCCACGCGGTACAATCGTGCGGGAGCAAGGGTTGTCACGTTATCTTTAAAATAAGAATCGACAACAACGACAACGGAGAAGACCGGAGACCGAAGTCGGAAGACCGAAGAATTGATTAATGATTATTGATTAGTGATTAATGGCTCCGTGGCCCTCTGTGGGAACTCCCTGAACTCTGTGTCTGGTTTTTTAACCGCA
>JBFEWU010000413.1:0-3954 GCA_041546215.1 Draconibacterium sp.
AATGGGGCAAATTTGCAGTTAAACAGATAGAATAATTATATTGCGTACATAGAATAAAATTTTATTTACACGAAATATGAAAAAAATTAGCATACTCCTTTCCATCTTACTGGCAGCAAATATTCTCTATGCCCAACTCCAGGAAAGTACCGAGACCGGCACACTCAGCCTGAATAAACCAGAACGCCTGGATTGGTTTAAAGACCTTGGTTTTGGCCTGTTTATTCATTTTAGCTTCGACAGCCAACTGGGTGTTGTCATCAGTCATTCCATGGCAGGAGCCTCGGATGATTATTTAGATCGGTATGTGCACGAATTACCCAAAACATTTAATCCAAAAGATTTTGATGCCAACGAAATTGCTACACTGGCAAAACTGGCCGGTATGAAATACATTGTATTAACCACGAAACATCATTCCGGATTTTGTATGTGGGACACAGAAACCACTGAATTTAACATTATGAATACCCCATACGGAAAGGATTTGGTGGCCGAATATGTTGAGGCAACGCGCGAAGCAGGCCTGGCAGTTGGATTTTATTATTCACCCGAAGATTTTAACTTTTTGTACGAAAACGGACAAGCCGTTCGCCGAAGGTTTAAAAAGCCACTGCCTGAGCATTTAATGAAAAAATACCTGGAGTTAAATGAACTGCAAAACATGGAGTTAATGGCCAAGTATGGCGACATTGATATCATATTCTTCGATGGCGGCGAAGGACTTCTGCAGGAAAAATGCAAACAAGTGGTTTGGGAACTTCAACCCGACATTATTGTAACCCGCGGGGCCATAAAAACACCCGAGCAAAGCCTTTTAGGAATTGCCTCTGATGAACCCTGGGAATCATGTATTACCATGGGCACCCAGTGGGCTTATAAACCAACTAACGAAAAATATAAAAGCGGTGCACGTTTAATCGAATTATTAATAGAAACCAGGGCAAAAGGAGGTAATCTTCTGCTAAATATCGGCCCGAAACATACCGGAGAAGTTCCGGAAAAGCAAGAAGCGAATCTGCGTGAGATGGCAGCATGGAATTTTATTAATTACGAAGCCGTGGAAAAGGTGCACCCCTGGATTTTAACCCACGAAGAAAATACCTGGTTTACATGGAAACCGGAAGAAAAAACCGTGTATGCCATACTCACTAAAATGCCGGACTGGCCCCGTGGAGAAAGGCGTGAATTTGTTATCAAATCGGTTCAGGCAAACAAAAATACGGAAGTAAGTGTACTTGGCCATGCAGGAGAACTGGTTGAATACAATCCTGACACGGATGCGGCTACCTATTTCCGGCAAGAAGAAGATGGATTGCACATTTCATGTGTTCGTGCACAACGTATTTACAATAACCACAAATGGCACAATCCAATTGTATTGAAAATTACCAATGCTCAACCGGCACTTGAGCCACCGGTAGTGGCCACAAAGGGAGCAGACATTACCACTTCTGGGAATTACGAAAGATTAATGTTCCTGGGAGAAGTGCTTAAAACCGGTGATATCGAAAAGGTAAAGGTGGGTTTTCAATACCGCGAATATGCAGGATTTGTTGAAGAGCTTTATTCTGATGAATGGCAGGAGACCGAAACTACTGAAATATCCATAGGCGAATTTGGATTAAAGGCAAATTTGAAGCAAGAAGGAAAAACATACCAATACCGGGCATTTATCCAACACCCAAAACTGAGGGTTTATGGTGATACTAAACGTATAAAATTTTAGAACAGCCTGGGTTACTTCGCTGATATTATTTGTAATGATTCTAAATTAATCAAGCCTACCACAACCTACTTGTTTTCCAAATCGGAATCGTCTAACTTTACAATGACTAACTAGCGGCTTTTTGCATAAACAACAAAAAGAACTAAAACTAACTTGTAATCTTAATGATTAACAACCTGAAAAACAAATCATTAATCGCACAGGGAATTCAATAAAAATTCAGGCAGCTTATGGAATTAACTGCCGACGAACTACTTTATTTCTCCATGGGATTTCTTCGCGACAAAGAAGCTGCAGAAGAAATTGTGAGTGATGTTTATGTAAAGATTTGGAACAACCGGAAGGACATTGTCAAAATTCAAAACTTAAAATCCTACCTATTTATCTGTGTCAAAAATGGCTGCCTGTCGCATCTACGTAAAACGAAAAATGAAAAAATAGTATTACTCGATGAATACAAGGATTTTCATTTCTTACCTGTTGACGGCCCTGAAGACGACCACATCGACAACGCAATCATCAAAGAAATATACAAAGCCATTGATAGTCTTCCTCCAAAATGCAAACTTGCCTTTACTCTGGCTAAAATTAACGGACTGAAACACAAAGAGATAGCTGACGTAATGGAAATCTCGGAAAAAACGGTAAACAACCACCTGGTTTCTGCAGTTAAAAAAATCACAGAAATGATGGGTGTTGAGAAAAAATCGAAGAAATCAAACCATCCTTTGAAGCGAGCCAGCTTATTTTCGTTTTTCTGGTAAAAAATCCATTAAATCTAGGTATAGTTTTTTGTTGTTGCGTCTTTATGTTTAGAAAGAACAAGAATGACACAAAAAGACCAAAAATACGATCTAATTGTTAAGAAATTAACAGACACCATAAGCGAAGAGGAAAAGTTAATTCTTGAGTCGGAATTCGCAAACGATAAAAAGCTTCGCAAAAATTCCCTGAGCCTGTTTCACTTCTGGAAGAATTTTTTCCCAAAAACAAAACAACACTACATTATAGAGAAAACTGAAAAAAAGCTTGGTTTCACATATCGTATTGGTTCCGTAACTAACCGGCTTTCCTGGTTAAAAGTTGCTGCTTCCATACTATTTATAATGTCATTAAGTTTTTCGGTTTACCATTTAATAAAACCGAAAGAACAAATTGTACTAAACGAATACAGTACCGAACCTGGCGAAAGGAAAAAAGTAATCCTGAGCGACGGCACTATTGTTTGGTTAAATTCACGATCGCTTATTATTGCCAGCGAACCATTTGTCGGGAGCACTCGCGAGGTAAAACTGTTTGGAGAAGCATATTTTGAGGTAGCCCATAACGAAGAGCAACCATTTATTGTAAAAACTCCCTTTCTAAAAACACAGGTACTGGGAACACGATTTAATGTTGCGGTTCAAAATCCTTATGAACGTCAGGAAATTGCTCTTTATGAAGGAAAAGTGAAGTTGATAAGCGAATGTAAACACAACGAAGCGATTCTTACACCCGGCCAAAAGGCTTATTTTACGCCTGAAACAGAACAGATTGAGGTGATTAAAACCGATCTGGGGAAACCGGCTCAATGGCGCGACGGAATTCTTCGTTTTTACGACGAGGACCTTTTTAGCATCTCTGAAAAACTTGAACGCAAATTCAACACACGCATTTTTATTGCCGATTCAATAATTGGCAACTTAAAATACACCGCAGAATTCGAAGAAGAATCGCTGGAAAGAATTATGAAAATACTTAGTAAGGCTCATGACTTCGACTACGAATTTTCAAATAACGGAATATTAATTAAGTCAGCAAAAAAGAAAAAGTGACTTAAAAACCTATACCAGTTAAATCGGAAGTAAAGAGGCTTAACCGGTTTCTTTACTTCCACTATTGAGATGAACTAATTTTTATTGTTTAACAAACTAAACCATTATTTGTATGGAACAAAGCGTTAAAAAAATGCTGCCCCGTACCTCGGGATGGCTAAAAAAACTTCGCCGGATTTCAGGGTTAAGCCTGATTATGCTCATGGCGATAGTAATCAACGTTCAGGCCAGCACTTATTCAGAGACGGTTAAATTCGACCTGAAAATGAAAAAGGCAAGTCTGAAAGAAGTTTTTCAAACTATCACTGATCAAAGTGAGTTTAAATTTGTTTACAACAACGACGTTGTGAACGACAATCAAAAAGTTACTGTTACATCCGATGGTGCGCGGGTTGAAGAAATTCTGGATGA
>JBFEWU010000510.1:0-2785 GCA_041546215.1 Draconibacterium sp.
GATATTGTTTGTTTTATCCACCGGCCCGAATATTTTGGCATCACCGAAGACGAATCGGGAAACTCTTTGCTGGGTGTGGCCGAACTCATTATAGCCAAACACCGGAATGGAGCCACCGCCGACGTACACCTTCGTTTCCAGAAAGAAATGGCGAAGTTCTCCGACATGGATCCCCACTTCGATAACGACTACCGGGGAAATGTTCAGACTTTTGGTTCGTCGATGAATGCCGACGAAGATTCCTTAAGCGCCGGCTTGCAAACCAACCGTAACTTCGACTCGAAAAACGTTTCAACCACCGATGCTCCACCATTTTGATTGAACCAAGCGGGGATTTAATTGTATTATTCCCGTAATAGAATCAGTAAATAATGAAGCGAAAAACAATACTACTCCCCTTACTGCTCTTTTTTGTTTTCCAGGCCAATGCGGTGTACCTGTTAATACCCATGGATGAAACTCAAAAGGACCACCTGAAGTCATATGGGTTAGCCTACTGGGCACTTGAAAAAGACATTGAAGTAAAGTGGTTACTCAACTACCGGGGTGGAAGTTTCTTAATGCAACATTATCCCGAAATTGAAAACGAATGTGTGGTTCGGGGCATCAGCTTCGAATCGATGCCCGATGTGCAAGCCAATGCCATACTAAACGAAATTTCCAGTCCCGATGTAAACCAGGATGCAGTTGCCATGAATAAAGCACCAAAAATTGCGGTTTACTCTCCTCCCAACAAACAACCCTGGGACGATGCGGTTACACTTGTTTTAAGCTACGCCGAAATAAATTACGACATTATTTACGACGAAGAAATTGTAAACGGGAAATTGGCTGATTACGACTGGCTTCATCTGCATCACGAAGACTTTACCGGGCAACATGGTAAATTCTGGCGCTCGTACCAACATATGCCCTGGTACCAGCAAGAGGTTCGGATAAATAAGGAACTGGCACAAAAGCTGGGCTTTGTAAAAGTCTCGGAAATGAAATCGTATGTTTCGCGGGAGATACAAAAGTATGTAACAAGCGGAGGCTTTTTATTTGCCATGTGTGCGGCAACCGACACCTACGACATTTCGCTGGCTGCTGCCGGTGTTGACATCTGCGAGCACATGTTCGACGGCGATCCGATGGAAGCTAACATCGATGAAAAACTAAACTTCGGGAATACCTTTGCCTTTGAAAATTTCAGGCTCGAAAAGAATCCTTATGAATACGAATTTTCCAACATCGATGCCACCAACTCAAGAAGAGGGAAGGTGGTACGCGCCAACGATTATTTTACACTTTTCGAATTTTCTGCCAAATGGGACCCCATTCCAACCATGCTTTGCCAAAACCACAATAACCTGATAAAAGGATTTATGGGGCAAACCACAGCCTATCGAAAAGAAGTTATTAAATCGAAAGTTCTGGTAATGGGAGAAAACAAACCTGCCCGTGAAGCCCGATATATTCACGGAGAACAAGGCAAAGGTTTCTGGACGTTCTACGGCGGACATGATCCTGAAGATTACCAACACCTGATT
This sequence comes from Draconibacterium sp., assembly GCA_041546215.1. Taxonomy (GTDB): domain Bacteria; phylum Bacteroidota; class Bacteroidia; order Bacteroidales; family Prolixibacteraceae; genus Draconibacterium. The sequence goes on from JBFEWU010000510.1 coordinate 1,530, forward strand.
GGTGATCCACCAACCGATTTAAGCCTGCACCCAAATTCACCGGGTTACCGCCTGATTCTGAATAACGTTTTGTTTCCGGCAGCTAAAAAGAAAAAAAGGAAGACCTAGTGTTCCTGCAACACTAATGGTTAATGTCGATTTCCCACAAGCCTTTTGTGAACAAGGTTACTTCAACAACACACTCCAATGGCTCGAAATGGTTGGCCTGGCGTATTTCGTATTCCAGGCGGAAAGTAACCGGAAACTCTTCAATATCGTCGAAAGCAACTAAAGTATTTAATGCACGTTTTTTGGTGTCAAGCACTATTCCATTACTAATTTCAGCCTTTGAAAGTACAGCCGTTTTATCGGGAACACCGTTTACCTGGAAATTTATCCATATCTGGCTTTTTACAGCATCGTCGCGGGTAAGTCTCGGATCAATGAGTTTTATCCCTTTTCTGTCCTTCACCTTGAACAGAGCTTTGGGATCGTTCCCGGCGATGAGCGAATCGGCCAGCCACAAACCATAATCCTGCACAAGATCTCCTGCTTCGGTAATGGTATTCATTAAGCCGTAACCATCTCTTAAGCCTTGCCGGTAATTCCCAATATAATTCGATCCGTTGGCATAAGTATATACCCCAAAACCGTGCGGATATCCTTTCCTGAAATTCCCCTGGTAGGTATCCACTCCTCTGGCAGCACCTTCGCCATGCGCCAGGCCCTTTTTACATTCGCCGTTGTACTGCCCCTGCAAAGCCTCAACCTTTACTTTACAATCGAATTGAGCATAAACTCCAAGGCTACAAAGAAATACAAGAATGAGTAATGTGTTAATTTGTTTCATCTGATTGAAATATTTTGTTTACTGAATTAAAGGAGAATCTATAGGTAAAACCCAGCAGAAAATTTAGAAATTAAAACCAAGCGTTAAAGCCAATCCCTTATTCGTTTTGTCAAGTGAATTCGTTTTTTTATTAGGTGCGGGTGTAACTTCCACATAATTACGGTAGGCATAACCCAAAGAAAAATAAAACTCGTTTAAGCTTGTGGTTACCGAATATCCAAAACCTATGGATGCCAGTGCTCCCGGATCGATTTGTTTATAATTAGAACTCACATAGCTCGAGTTTATGTTTCCTTTTAGATGCCAGCTGTAACCGGCCTGTCCGTATACATACGGCGACCATTTCTGATCGTATTTAAAATAATATTTATAATCGATCGTTATGGGCATAAACATTACGTCGGTAAATTCAACACCAAGCGAACCC
>JBFEWU010000519.1:0-2716 GCA_041546215.1 Draconibacterium sp.
AAGCACCCTTCGACTCCGATCAGGGTGACAACTGTACAACAACACTGAACACTGCTTACTGAACATCGAAATTCGGATATTCTAAAACTCTGATATTCTAACATTCTGACATTCTAATATTCAAATGTCCGGCAATCTGAATATCCGAAAATCCAGACATCCTGTTTACTGATCACTGATCACTGACCACTACTTCTTTACTCTTTGTTCTTTGCTCTTTGCTCTTTGCTCTTTCGTTTTGTTCTTCTTTATCCTGTTATTTGCTTGCCTCAACCATCGCTCTGAAATAACCGATTGATTCAGCAATTCCCATGAATGGATTATCCATGTTTCTTTCATGCTCAAGGCTGATCACACCCGAGTATTTTACTCTTCGAAGCATTTCTACAAAAGCTGGAAAATCAATTATTCCACGACCAACCTCAACTGAATAACCAAGCTTTGTGGGGCCTGTTACGTCCTTTAGATGAATATCAAAAACGCGTGTGTGGTATTTTTTCAGGTCAGCAACCGGATCTTTTCCATTCCTGGTATCGTGTCCGATATCCAAACACATTCCAATACGTGGATCCAGATGTTTTGTATGTTCCCATACATCCTCCGCATCCGGAAATTTATCAATATCGGGACCATGCAGGTGAATGGCATAGTTAAAGCCATACTCCTTAACTTTTTTATCAACATAGGGAAGTAAATCGTATTCGGGAACACCCACAATGGTATTCACCCCCACTCTTTTGGCATAGTCGAAATACTTGTCGATGTCTTCTTTGCTTTTCATGTAGAGAGGTCCGACCGCATATCCTTTTACACCATACTCTGCACACAATTTATGAAAGGCAGCAATCTCTTCGTCGGTACTGCTTACAGGCAAATGAAAATCTTTTATACACAGGTAGTGTACATCACAACGTTGCAAGGTTTCGAGACTTGTTTTTAAGTCGAATTTGTAGAATGTGTAACCCGCAATGCCTAATTTGAATAATTCGCTGGTTTCCGGGGCGGATTGCGGTTCCGGGCGTTTTGACTCTTGTGCAGACATGGTAAATACCGCCATTAGTAAAGCCAGAGCAAGAAAAAGTAATCTCTTCATATTCTTTGTTTTCATCTCATTAAAATTGTTTATTTCAGTTGCATTCGATGTATCTCGCAAAAATTTCAATATGCTTGTTTGTGTTCCGCCAGCTGGCGGATTATGCTCGTTTCATCTCATTAAAATTGTTTGTTTTCTAAGGCATAAGATGCGCCAAAGGCATCGCTATGCGGGAAAGAGTCCTGACACTTCGGGACTCGTTTCATTAATTTTAACTGATAAGCAAAGTTAGAAATTTAACGAACTTTCCGCGTAAAAATGTAATTTTTATCTCAGCATTGGAATTTAACCTGGACTTTGATTCGCGTCTGACTTCCCCATTTCCAACAGGAGAAATGATTTAAATGCCAAGATCCTAAATTATGTTAAATGGTTTGCCAGCGTGTGGTGGCATTATATTTAATGGCATATTCTTCGGTCAGCACAAAGTCTTCAATTGTAATCACTTCCTCTGCCATTTTTTTAAACTTGCCACAGGCCTGATAAATCTCGTTATCCTCACATTTAAAGAAATATTTCTTTATTCTTTTTGCCACGCAATTAAAAACTTTTTTTACACCTTTCATAACTACTTTGTTAAAATTTAACTTTCCAGATTATTTAAACGCTGAAGCAACACTGCCGCATAAGAGCTCATCGAAGTATTTTCCACAACGATATCATAGGGTAAGTCGAGATTGGTTAAAGTAAAATTCCATATGGCCCTAATTCCACAATTTACCAAATCTTCGGCTACTTCCTGTGCCACATCGTTTGGCGTAGTTAGTATGGCAATTTTTACATCTAACCTGTTCGACAAATGAAATAACTTATTGTATTCGAGTACATGAATACCACCAATTTGCTGACCAATTTTTTCTTCATCAACATCAAAAGCAGCAATTACTTTTATACCTAAAGTTTGATGCTCCTGATAAGACATCAGTGCATGACCCAGATTACCGGCTCCAACCAAAAATGCTTCATTTACATGATTAAAGCCAAGGAATTCTTCCAGGGCATGACACAACTCGTAGGTATTGTAACCCACCCGTGGCTTTCCTTTGATTCCGGTTACCGATAAATCTTTTACCACCTGTGTTGGGTCGCACTCCAATGCACTCCCAATTTTAGGTGCCGAAATATTTATGACACCGTCTTCACGAACTTTCTCAAGAAAAAACAAATAACCGGGAAGCCTTCTTAAAGTTGGTTCAGAAACGCGGTTCTTTAATTTATTTTTTAGTGTAGCATTCATACTTTTAAAATCAGAGTGACTTTTATATTCGTACCAAATATAAGCACAAATCCTTTAAAGAATTATTTCTCTATTATATTTTATTCTTTGTTAACTCTAAATTAAGGTACCTCTCGGGGAAACCGGATTTGGAATGGTTGAAGAAGCTGGGTGCATATAGCTGGAAGAAGCGCCACAGGCCACATAGGCCGCGAAGGGATACCTTTGGTGGACTCCTTTGGAGGATTCCTATGGGGTAAGCTCATAGGAAGAACGCTACAAGTAGCGTCAGGAGCTGTTAAGGATGAGATCGCTTCGTCGTACTTCCTCCCTAGGAGTCGGGAAGGAGCGAGCGACCGTGGCTTTTTTGTATACTTTTAATTCCAATTTCCTATTTTTGATAAAAA
>JBFEWU010000139.1:0-11394 GCA_041546215.1 Draconibacterium sp.
TTGCCAGTTCAAGTTTGTCGTTGGAGATGTCTATCGCTATGACATTTGCACCCAGGGCTGTGGCGATCATGATGGCTGACAGGCCCACACCGCCGCATCCATGAACGGCAACCCACTGCCCGGCAGTAACTTTCCCCTGATCGATTACTGCACGAAATGAGGTAATAAAACGACAGCCCAAACTTGCAGCGCATACAAAATCAATTTCATCGGGAAGAAGAACCAAATTAATATCGGCGTATTTTATTTCTACCCATTCGGCATACGATCCCCAGGCTGTAAAACCTGGCTGAAACTGGTAATCGCAAACCTGATGATTGCCGCTATTGCATTCGGGGCAACATCCACAGCCACTTACAAACGGAACAGTGATGCGGTCGCCCACCTTAAAGTTTTTGATTTCCGAACCTGTTTCAACAATAGTTCCTGCCAGTTCGTGCCCCGGAACATGGGGTAAAGCAATATCCGGATCGTGTCCCATCCAGCCATGCCAATCGCTGCGACAGAGTCCTGTAGCTCCCACTTTTACAATTACACTATCGTGTGATACTGTGGGATTGGGAACTTGCCGAAGTTCAACTTTTCCCTTAAATTTTTCGTAATAGACAGCTTTCATATAAAAAGTCGGAAGACCGAAGACCGAAGTCGGAAGAATTCCAAACTCCAAAAATCAATCATTCCTTAATTGTTGTTTTCTAAGACTTTCAAATGTAATTAGAATGGTTGATTTTGGAAAATTCATCAAGGGGATAAGGCAAACTACGCAAGGCTGGCCCTTTGACAAAGTGCATTAACAATCGCTGATGGATAATCATCCTGTAATTTTATCCGGTAATCCTTTCACTAGTACCGGCTTTTTGTCGCTGGCTTTAATCTCGAACATATCACCGGGTGTTAATTCACACTCCTGGATCATTTCTAAACAATACTCCAACTGCCCAAGCTCTCGGGTAACGTTGTTGGTACCAAATGCGAATTTAACACCCGCAGCTTTAGCCATTTTAATCATGGCAGCACCAGGTGTTTTGTAGCGGGCATTAATTTCCAGTGCCACACCATTTTCGGCTAAAACTTTAACCACGCGAGCCATACGCTCTTCTGTCCACAACTGCTTGTATTCGGGCATTAATTCCGCAGGCAATACAGTAGGATTCACATAAATATCAACAGGTTCCTGCGAAAAGATGGCCTCAATCTTTGCCACCAGGTCATCCATAAAAAGCTGTTTGTCATCTACCCAAACTTCCTCGGGAATCCAAATGCGGTTTCGGCGCCCTTTTCGGTCGGTAAAAGTCATGGCATCGGTAAAAACATAGTCGAATTTTGCAATTGCTTCGGGAGAGAAAAGCGTTATCCACTCACGTCCTTCTGCTTGCATTCCCTTGAAAGTAGGGCTGCCTTTTACTTTTTCCATGTATTCGATTAAGGATTCGTCGTTGGTAACCGGAAAATGCAATCCGCAATTTGGAGCCACGCCGTAATTTACTCCCAAACGCTGCGAATTGGCCACCACGTCTTCAATGGTTAATCCGCCTTTCAGATGCACATGAAAATCCACAAAAGGGAAACCGGCTCGCATGAGCTTGGTTACAATTGCATCCCATCTTGTATCCTCAACTATTTTTCTCTCACCCACAGGCAAGGACCTAATATTCAAGTTCTTATAAAATGTCGTACTTCCTGCATCATGCGATTGCAAAGCGATGGTTCCCTTGCCCAGCATCCTGTCTTCGCCACCTTCCCAACGCCAGGGTTTGTCGGGTTGAGTATATTCATTTACCTTCACATCATCGATAAAAACCTCCACAAAATTTTCGACAACTTTAATTCTGATCTTAAACCATTCGTTGTCCTTAACCATGGGGTAATATACATTCCGTACATTAAAAATACTTCCGGTCAGCCTTCGCTCCGGATGTTTTTGGGAGGGGCCTCGATGCGAATTATTTATTTGAATCTCGTATCCTGCTGTTGGATACCCTTCCTCCTGGTATTTAGTATGAATATAGATTCCTGAGTTTGCCCTGGGAAGTGTTTTAACCTCCGTTTCGAATTCAAAATTCTGATATTCTCCTTCATAAAACAGATGGCTGCGCTCACCCGAACATTTAATGCTTCCATCTTCAACCACAAAACTTTGGGGATTTTCAGCAGCTGTTTTCCAGCCCTTAAGTGTTTCTCCGTCGAACATACTTTGCCACTCACCCACAGGCACTTTTTGTTTACATGCGTTTACTGAAAACAGGGTGACAATGAATAGAAAAAGAATCAAATTTCTCATTAGGATTTAGTTTATCGGTTATTATCAAAGCTAATAAAATCTTTGTTATATCTGATTTGCTGACCACTTATTTTGTGCCTGAAAGTGGAATTATACGGGCTGATAAATCGGGGGTAGCCATATCCTTATCCAGTGGAAACATGGGTCGTACAATTCGTTTATGTCCCAGCCTGGTCAAATCCTGATCGACACCACCGGGTGTTTGCGCCATTAACCAGCCGGCACGCATGTTATACAATTCCGGTACCAGGTAACCAATTTTCACTACAACGATATCTGTTTCACGGGGATAAAGTCCAAGTTGTGTAAAATCTGTTTCGTGATGATAAGGCTTACGTTTTTGGGTTACAATAACATCAATGTTTCCCACACGAACGACAACTTCAGTTTCAGCATGCCGATCGCCATGTTTAATGGCTTCCACTATACCTGTTAATTTAAGGGGAGGCGCATATCGTGAGTCAACAATGGCCCCCACATTAGCGCTAACTTTTTTACCAATCCCGGCTTCTACTGCTTTTGCAACCATTTCGGGTCCGGGAATTGAAGCATAAATCAATGTTGTGCCGTTTTTCTTTTGAAACTCTTTACGTTTTAAAATTTCGGCAAGTGTCCACGTTACATCTCCCGCACCTCCGGCAGTTGGGTTATCACCCATATCACTAATGATAAATGGTTTCCCTTCAAATGCAATTGCTTTATCCAAACATTCGTCTAAAGAAGCCACAGGAGCTACGAATTCAAAAGCTTCGCGAACATCCCAAAAACTGCGAGCCAGTTCTTCAGCAGCTTCAGTCACTGCCTTTTTATCGTCACCATAAGCCATTACAACTCCCCGGTTTCGGGGTTCATCCGCCCAGGCATAGCCGATCCAGATAGCTGCATCAATAACTCCCTCATTCTTTGTTAAAGGATCAACTTTGGCATATAAACTTCTGCCCGGCTCAATTCGCGTACTTGTTTTTTCTCCGGGCAGCAAAATCGGCACCGGAATCCAGGCTTTATATTTGGGTTTTCCTTTTCCATTGTCCAACCTGTCCAAAAGGTTTTCCAGTGCACGTTGCTTTGATTCCAGCGCATCTTCATGCGGTGCCATTCGGTAACAGGTGATTAAATCGCTATGCAAAGCCAACCGTTCACTAACATTTCCGTGTAAATCCATCGACGTTGAAATCAACATATCATCTCCCAATTCCTTACGAATGCGCGTAATAAAATCACCTTCCGGATCGTCCAGACCTACCACACTCATTGCCCCGTGGATATCGAAGAACAATCCATCGTAGGGAGCATCTTTTTTAAGGCGTTCGAGTGTTTCAGTCACCAGGGTTTCGTAGGCTTCGCGTGTAACAATTCCTCCGGGAAGCGCATGTCCACGCAGAGCAGGAAACCACTCGGCACGTTTACGCGTTGGTGCATCATCGGCCATGAACGGGTAATACGAAAATATCTCATTCCCCCGGCGCGCATGAAAGACATCGATGTTTGACTGGGCAGGAGAAAAAGTACTTGATTCGATGGCCAGACCTGCAATGGCAACCCGCGGAAGTTTATTGGATATCTTTTTATCAGTTTGATTTCCACAGCTGGAAGAAAACAATATGGCGATCAGTAATAGCCCGTTAAGTAATGGTCTCATATCTTTGCAAAAATTAAATAATCGAAGTAGATACAAATTTAATCAGAATAAGTGAATAGAACTGCAGCAGTGAAGTTTTTTGTTTTTGGTGTAATTGGAAGCCCTGCATGGCCTTATCCGGTCGGGTGTTTATCACTTTGATTTCTGCTAAAACTTCTCCAGCCCGGCGAAAGTAGGGTTTGCACATCCAGGGAACTCTGTTCTGCTGGTAGAGCATAAAAAATGCTCCTTCAAAGTTATGAAGGAGCATGAACAGAATTTTAAAAGATCGTTGCCTTAACCAAAACGAAAAGGCAATCACTTAATTTTGATTTAATGGATCTGCAATGGGTCAGATTGCTTTTTATGTGGATTTGTAATTTTCTCTTTTTTTAAAAATAAATATTCCAACATTCGGTTTTGAATAGAGAGCGCCCCCACTACCTACCCAGGATTGAATGCCGGAAATACTTATTTTAATTTTAAAATCATTCCAACATTCGAATATGGATAAACAGAAACCCCAACTATAAATCCAGGGTTAAATGCTAGAAATCTTTTATGATGATAAAGCGCCATTAATTTTCTTATTCTCTTATAACTTCACTTCGATTACCGCATAGTGTGAGATCTTCCAAAAATCTTCGGGTGCTTCGATCTCTAATTTTGTAATCAAGCCATCTTCTTCAATCAGTTTGTAAGAGCTATCAGGATGTTCCGAAATCAGGTTAACTTTACGGGCGTTCAACTCTATTGAATGTTGCTCGGAAATATCGATTCGGGTAAAATAATCCTCGTTAAAATGACTGGAAATTATTTTACTTCTTCCGATTCCAAGAAATCCGCCTTCTTTTTCAATTACACCATTGTCGGCAAGTTCCTTTGTTGTCCCATAGGCAAAAAAGGCTTTGTTCAGCAGACCAAATTGTTCTGTAATCTTCTCTTCCTGCTCAATTATTATTGAGTCCTTCATTTGCACTGTATCCGAAATGGCCAGAACCTGGTTTTGCAAATTTTCATTTTCGTGGTTTGCTTTTACCAGTTGTTGATTCTGTTCTTCAACCCTTACTTTAAGCTCGGTTATCAAGCTGTTTTGCCGCTCAAGTTTTTGGCTTAAACTGGCAATCTTATTCTTAAAAGATCGAATTTGAGCACCTGATCTATTGAGTTTTTGTTCCAACTCAGCTATTTTAGCACTGCTTTGTTCAAGCATGCTGTTCATCATTTTAATATCCTTTATGATGGCATCTTTTTGGGTAAGACTTAATTCCTGATCACTAAGCACCAACTGGCTTCGTTTTTCATTAATAAATGCGAGACTGGTTTCGATGGTATCGAATGCGGCAACAAATTCATTCACCATTGAATCGCGTTCCAGGACCACCGTTTCCAGTTTGGCATTTTCAGCACTTAATTCATCTACCCTTGTTTTGCTTTTCAGAATCATTAATCCTGCAATTACTACGATTATAACCAATACCGCCAGCACTGCTCCCGTAATTAATTTCATCGATTTGTTTTTAGTCTCCATGATATTTGTTTTATGCCAATTATAGATCCAAATAGCGTACCGTTTATTGGCATGGGAGGCAATGTCCTATTATTCAGGCAAGTAAAAACTTATGGCATAAGCGCAGAATTATCATATTGATAATTTGCACATCAAAGTGATAATTTTTTGGAGGAATTTATATCGGTTACGGATTTATGAGCAGGATTTTCAGATTTTCGGACAACCATGAATTGACTAATTGAGCACGTTGCTCAGAAAAAGGAGCTCAAAGCTGAAAGCTCAAAGGAAGAACGCTGCAAGTTGCGTAGGCGCTGCTGGGGGTTAGATCGCTTCTCCGTCCGTCAGCTGACGGACGGATCCCGAAATCTTACACCAAACAATGTTTGTAGTACTACTCTCCAAGTTGATTAATGGCTCCGTGCCCTCTGTGAGAACTCCGTGAACGTCTGTGTTTAGTTGTTTCAATCGCAGAGAGCATAGAAAAGAGGCAGAGAATGGTGGAAGAGGTTTAAGCTTCGAACTTCTTCTTCAACATCCGATAAACCGTAGCCACTCCTATATCGAGTTTTTGGGCTACCAGTTTAATGTTGTTATCGTATTTTTCAAGGTATTTATTTACGATACGAAGGTTGTATTCGCGCAGGCTAAGTTCTTTTTCCATTACATCGGGCAAAAGATCGTCGTCACCCAGAATAATGCTATCGGCAGTTATTTCGTCCTTATCGCTTAAGGTAACTGCCAATTCAATGATCGAACGTAATTCGCGAATATTCCCTGGGTAAGAATGCAGTCGTAACTTGCTTATTGCCTCGCTTGTAAGCACTTTGGATGGCAGGTTATTTTCGACGCAGAAATGTTTTACAAAATGTTTGGCAAGAATTAAAAGGTCGTTTCCCCGTTCGCGTAATGGGGGCAATTCGATGGGTAAACCGTAAATACGGTAATACAGATCCTGCCTGAAATTCCCATTTTTCACCTCGGCCTGAAGGTTTCGGTTGGTGGCAACAATTATACGGCAATCCACTTTCACAGGTTTATTGCTGCCTACCCTCATTATTTCCTTTTCCTGCAAAACTCGCAACAAGCGTGTTTGAAGCGAGATATCCATTTCAGCAATTTCATCCAGGAACAATGTGCCGCCGTTTGCCTCTTCAAATTTCCCTTTCCGCCTGAAACTGGCGCCAGTAAACGCACCTTTTTCGTGGCCAAAGAGTTCACTTTCAATCAGCTCTTTAGGGATGGCAGCCATGTTTACTGCAACAAAAGGTTTTGCTGCTCTGCCCGAATTGTAATGTATGGCCTTTGCTACGAGCTCCTTACCTGTTCCGGTTTCGCCGGTAACTGCCACCGAAATATTCGTACGTGTGGCCTTATCAATTAAATCGTAAATTTTTTGTGTGGCCTGGCTGCTTCCAACAATGGTATTTTCGTAACTGTATTTCTTTTTAACTTCTTTCCGCAGACTAACAATTTCCTTTTTTAAGTTACTGCCTTTGCGGATATTGTTGACCGTGTTCAGCAGACGTTCGCGAATTTCCTTCGATTTTACAATGTAATCGTAGGCTCCATGTTTAAACAATTCAACAACCACATCAATCTCACTCTGCTCCGAAATTAGAATCACCTGGATATCATCGTTTACAGCCTTAATTTTCTGCAGCACCTCCGAACCTTTCATATCGGGCAAACGATAATCAAGCGTAATTACATCGGGTTCCTGGTTCAGGTTTTCAATACAGTCTCTCCCGGTGGTGAACGACACAATCTGGTAATCGGGATTTAGCGACAACTGATGTACCAGCAGGCGGTTGTACCACTCGTCGTCTTCAACTACGAAAATTAAAAAAGGTTTTTCACTCATCTCCTGTATCCGAATTAAAAAAGAAAGTTATGATTTTTTGCCGAGAATCAAATCATTTCGAGGTTTCAGAAAGTTTGTATTCAATTCTAAACGCGCAAAACTTAAATTATTGCCAGATCAACGAGTTCAGATTTATAATTTTAACAAGAACAACCTAACTCCTAATATTCAAACAGTTACAATTCCATGATCGCGGAAAGCGATGATGTAATTCGCTCAACTTTTTGTTCCACCGAGCAAATCAGTTCGAGGATTTGTTTCTGCGACTCCTGTTTCACACTAACGCTTTCCAGTCGTTTTAAATCGGCATATAAATCATCAGCCTGAATGTGTTTGCAGGGTGCAGCCATTTTATGCGCGGCTTCGGAAATAGTATGCCAGTCTTCGGTTTGCAAGGCCAGCCTGATGTTTTTGACACCGCTTTGTGCCGAGCGGATAAAGATCTCAACCATTTCTTTTATAAAAGACTGGTCACCATTTGCCAGTCGCTCCAGCTCTCTTAAGTCATAATCACCTGATTCAGGCTTCTCTTTTATTTCCAGATTCAACACAGCAACAATGGCCTTTAAAAGTTCCTGTTCGGCAAAGGGTTTCGACAGCGATTGTTTCATTCCCGCATCGGTGCACATTTTCATTTCGGCTTCGCTGTTTATGGTAGCCAGTGCAATAATTTTCGAATCTGGCTTTTCAATGATAATCTCTCTTGATGCTTCTATGCCGTTTAGCAGGGGCATTCTCAGGTCCATTAATATCAGGTCGAAATTGTTTTCTCGTGCCATCTTTACTGCCTGACGTCCGTTTTTTGCTTCGCAGTAATTCACAAGTCCCCATTTATCAAAAATCACTTTCAACAGATACCGGTTGTACTCATCATCGTCAACTCCCAATATTTTCAAGGATCTTACTTCCTCCGAAATACTCAGTTCCTGCTGCATATGCCGGTCTATTTTTTCCGGATTACCCAACTGATAAGGAATATAAAACGACACAGCGGTTCCTTGTTCCAGTTTGCTTTCAATGGTAATTTTACCATTTTGCATTTCAATCAGTTTCTTAACAATTGACAAGCCCAAACCGGTGCCTCCAAATTTTCTAGTGTAATCGGTTTCGATCTGAACAAAGTCGTCAAAAATAAGCTCCAGGTTTTCTTCGGAAATACCAATGCCCGTATCTTTTACCTGATATTTTAGCTCGCACTGGCCGTTGTTGGTTTTCTGTGCCTCTGCAATAAGCGTGACACTACCCTCTTCGGTGAATTTTATGGCATTCCCGATGATATTAATTAATACCTGTTTCAGGCGAAAGGGATCACCCACTAATGCCACAGGCAATGCCTGGTGACATTGGTAAATCAAATCGATATTTTTTGCTGCTGCTTCCGGTTCCAGAAGAGTAATTATTTCGCGCACTACACTTTCAGGCGCAAAATCAGTATTTGTAAGTTTCAGCTTATTGGCCTGGATCTTGGAAAAATCAAGTGTATCATTCACTACCTCTTTCAGGTGTTGCGACGATTTTTGCAGAATGCCCAGCTTTTCAGTTACATTCTCACGGGTTTCTTCCTGAAGCAGCTGCTCGGTAAGTCCGTAAATGGCATTCACCGGCGTTCTCATTTCGTGGCTCACATTTGCCATAAAAACTTCTTTTGCTTTTGCCAGTCTTTCAGCTCCCAGCTTGGCTGCTGTCAGGGCTTTTTCAACCTTCCTGGCTTTCCATAAATACCTCACGAATAAAAGCAAAACCAAAAACAACAAAATAACCGCCATCACCGAAAACGACGAAAGACGCTTATAAATAGTTGTTGCCAACCTGTCGGCTTCATCGTTTTTTTCAATTAAGCTGTCGCGTTCGGCTTTTTCTATTTCAGCAATAATATGGTTTAACTTACCGCTAACCAGAATATTCTGTTCGATCAACTCCAATTCACGCTTGTTCTTTCTTCTTTCCTGCCGTTTGAGGCCCGATTCCAGCTCCTCTATTTCTTCCTTTATTTCTTCGTTCTCAACCGTTCGTTCAACAAATGTTGTATCAATTCGTGTAGTTGCCGTGTCCTTTTTCCCAAAAATCTTTTTTAGAATTCCTTTTTTTTCCTCCGGAGGAACAACGACTTCAACCCTTATGGTATCAATTTCCTTGTACTCCAGCATCGAATACAGTTCATCAAACTGCGGCCGTGGATTTCTTTTTACCGTGTTGATCTCTTTTATTTCTTCCCAAATACCCAGTTTGGTTTCTACCAAACGTCGGATCGAATCGTTTAAACCTGCATCCTCTGGGCTGTCGCCTGGTAAATTTGCCAAAAACGAAATGCGTTGTTTTAAGCGCTTATTTACAATTTCGTAATTTTCTAAATCCGATTTGTCATTGGTAAGGGTATACAACTGAATGCTATTTTCAAGCTCCAGCAAGTTCAGAGATATGTCTTTGATTACGATTAACTGCAGACCGGTGCTGGCTTCGTCGTGAATGGAGTTTACGATTTGCGTCAGGCTTTTATGCACCAGGAAACCTGAAATACCAACTGCCAGCACAATTAAAATGGCCAGTATAATACTATTTCTTTCTGTTCCTGCTTTCTTCATTCCGCGTTTAATAATCAATGCAAGTATAAATATTACAGGCTTATGAAAAAAATGTTGCATAAATAATCAGGATTTTCAGATATTCAAATTTTCGGACATTCTAATACTCTGATATTCCAACATTCAAAAGCTCTTTGGTCTTTGCTCTGGCGAATGAGTTGAGTGGTCGAGAACACGACCTTTTAAGGTTACAAAGGTTTGGGCAATCAAAATATTCTGAAAAACCATCAGACATAACAATATTCCTGTTTTTTTTGGAAAAGCTTTATGGCTTTCTTTGGTTTCATAAACTTCGGTTATTGATAAGTAATAAATATGAGAGCCCTCATTATAAGTTCATTCTGAACCCACAAAATTTATCACGAAGTCGAAATTTGGTTTTTATAAAAGCAAATAAATATATACCAGTTTACCACCATATTTATTTAACATTGCCGAAATTATTGATTTACAAAAATTATACCGTTAAAAATACGGAAACAAAAAAAGCGGTGAAAACTCCGCTTTTCAAGTCTATTTGAGTAAAACTTCATTCTCCTGCTGCATAGCGGTCTTGATACTCGCGCCAGGTGGTAATCGATCTGTTCAATGCCACTTCACAATCTTGTTTTATGTTGTAACACTGTAAGCCAAAAGGCCCTTTATACCCGTGATCTTTTGCAAGTTTTACAAGTTTGTAGGTATCAAAAGTACCTTCGCCAAGCGGCTGAATCAGCTGGTTCCAATCCATATTTTGGGTATCGCCGCTATCGGCGCCATTAATCGAAATCATGAAAACTTGCGGAAGGGCATTAAGCAATTTCTCTTCCCATCCGTTTTCACCTTCAACCTTTAACATGTGGCAGGTATTAAAAACAATTCCAAAGTTCTCACGGTCAACCAAACCAGCCATTTTAAGACAGTGTTCAATGGTTTCGCAATAGTTATTTACGTGTGGATATATTGCAACTTTAACATTATATTCTGCTGCAAAATCAGCCAGTTCCTGGATTCCTTTTGCAAAAAGCGGATCACCTTCATCCTTATTGTTATTAAATGCCTTTGCATTGGAGAAAAGCGCCACAATAAGGTTTCGGTCTTTGGAATGCTTTATAAGGTCTTTTAAATCCTCATTGTAAGTTACATTCCCATCGGCATCCATTTCGATACCCCAATAAATTTCAGGCATTTTTAATCCCTCTTTATCCAAGGCAGCACGGCGAGGGAAATACGGATCGGTGATATGCCCCGAATAACCGTCGTAACCTAGTTTTACCAGCAGTTCAGCCTGCTCGTCGAGACCCTCAGGAGCATTTGGCAAGGTTCTAAACGCATTATTAAAAGCGTAAAAAATATTGTTGAGCTCTTTTTTCGGCACTGAACAGCTGAACACAATAGCTGTTAATACGAATAAAATAATTTGTTTCATGTAAATATCTATTAGGTTAATATTCAATTTTAACACTTTGCTTCGATAAACCAAACCACATTTAAACCGCTTAGGCGCAAAGACGAAAGGATTTTTTTTGCGACGGCAATTCTATCCCTGGATGATTAAAA
>JBFEWU010000430.1:0-3775 GCA_041546215.1 Draconibacterium sp.
ATCAATGATTGCAGGTATTCCGTTGTGGAATACGATAAAACTCCCAACATCATTATGATTGTGACTTTCTTCATTATGTCCGGCCTTTGCAGCAAGAAATAATCCTTCTGTTGATGAATCGTAATCACGTGACATCATCAACTGAATGTCGGGATACCAGCTATCCTGAAATAGAGGTTCTTTAACATCTGTAGCAAGCAACTCCTTTGAATAATACAATTCGGGTAACAGGCGTAATAAGGACATTCCCGATGGAGCAACATTTTCAAGATTTTGCTTTTGGGCAAGTAAAGCTGCCATTCCCATCATAGCTTGAGATTGAACCGCTTTACCGAAGCGATAAACTAAAATGGGCGAATGTTTTGGCCTGGGATTAGCATCCGCAAAATTTAAATAAAATCCATTGCCAATGTATGCCCTGGAAACAAATTCTGCCATATTTTTAATTAGCGCTTCGTTAAAAATAGTGTACTTTTTGTTGGTTGAAGCACTTAATAAATCGAGGCAATCGAACATAGATGCCGCCGCGTGCCCCCAATACCCTGTTCCTTCATCGCAGCCCCCATCAGCAGGATAAGGTTCAATGTAATTATCTAAAATATCTAATACCCTAACAACAAATTTTGCTCTTCGAACTTTATCCTTTTCCTGGAGTAAGATACATGTTAGTAGATTTGAGCATATCCATGGATTCCAATTGTTTGGCCTGCGTATAAGAAAGGACCTTTCTGCATATGATAATGTTGAATCAATATGCTCTGGAATGTAGCCCATCCATCTGTATTGATGGCCACTTTCAATAACTTTTATGATCCGCTTATCAATTTCAAGGGCTATCCTCTCATTTAATAACGGACTTATTTCATCAAATTTATCTCCCATTAAATAAGAAATCCAAGCCAGGGTAGAGGCTGTTTCTGCAGCAAACAAATCTACCACCGGATCTAAAACATCAGGTAGCCCATGTCCTTTTTTCTGGTGACCAAGATGAGCTGGAATACCCCAAAAAGACTCTTCGCAAATGGTCCAAATACCATCAACAATGTCTTCTGTAAATCGTCCCTTATTTTCTATTAGCTCTCCCAAGACAAGTGCATTAAGAGCAGTGCGGCGCGAAAAAGAGATTTCTTCATAATTTGTACGGTTACCTGTTTCAACAAAATCAAGAAAAACAGTTGCTCTGGCAAGAGGCCATTGGTAGTCTAAATAACTTTCCGCTTGTTTTATAATTGCAGCATATTTTTTGGGTGGCAACAAATTCTTCCAGTTTTCTGACCTCTCAACACCAGAATAAGGGATCCACTCATCAGGCTCCAGTATACTTTCTTCGAAAAAATCTACAGTATATCCCTGCTTCACAATGTGTTGTCCTTCTTGTGCTTTACCACTCGAGATTGTTGCTATTAGAAAAATGGTTGTTATCAATGACAACAAAAACGGTTTTATTTTCTCAATAATTTTCTTTAAACTGTAATGGTTCATTTCTTTCCAGTTTCAATAGTATTTAGTTTATTCAATTATCCTAAGCTGTTTGATATTTTGAGGACTCATTTCAAATCCAGAATAATTTTTTAATACGACCTGACCGCTTTGTTTGTTTTCCGGCAATATTATTTCTTTCAAAATGATCCCGCTAACGTCATCAAAAATAAATGCCGGCCTGAAATCCTGTTCATCCAGTGAAAGAACAATATTTTTCATCTCAATCCCCTTTGCATGACGCACATAAAATCCCCATGAAGGCAGTTCTCCAAACATTGAAAATTCAGGATAACTCTTTACTTTCTCCGGTACTTGATCTAATCTACTCAAGGACATATATGCCTGGGCCTTTGAAGCCCTTCCAGGGCAGGAAATTTCAATATTCTCTAATACAACATTCTGTACAAAGTGTCCTGGGATACCCGTAATGGAAGATGGGAAAGGATTGTGATGACCAGGTTCGGGGGCACGGATATCATAGTTAATATCTGCACGGCCAAATGGAACCTGAACTTTCATATCCTTAAAAGATACATTCCTGACAATACCGGGTTCACTTCCATCACGATGCCCCAGGCGAATAAAGATAGCGTTGCCTGTGTTTTTAGCCACCACGTTTGTAACAGACACATTTTCAATCAGCCCCCCATCAACCGACTCAAGGGCTATTGCTGAACGAAATGTATCGAAAACATCAATATTTCGGATAGTGACATTTTTAAAACCACCGTAGGATGCAGTTCCAAACTTAATGGCACTTGCCCCGGAACGTATTGTACAATTGGCTATATAAACAGAATCATTATAGTAACCCGGGTAATATGATTTCAAACAAATTCCATCATCAGCTGAATTAACATCGCAATTTGTAATCCTTACATTTTTCGAGTCTGAAATATCCATTCCGTCATTATTCCAAAAGGCACGGTTGTAAATTTTTAAATTATCCAGGGTAAGGTTGGTACATAATTCGAATGATAAACCCCAGCATGCAGAATTTCTTAATCTTGCTTGCGATATAATAACGTTTTTGCATGTGGAAAAACGAATTAGTTTTGGTCTCATTGTTTCATTTGGTCTGTTTTGCCTGGTTGAATAGTTTGGATCAACAACAATTCCAGCATGATGAAGGCTATCGATATTCAATGCAAGTGCTCTACCTTGCCCATCTATAGTTCCCATTCCGGAAATCGAAATATTATTTGCCTGGTACGCAACAATAAGGGCAAGTTGGGAATTGTCGTCTTTCTTCGGACTTTCTGGCCGTCCATTCATTTCAAGGCTTCTGTAATCAATTGGAGTTGTACTTCCCAGTATTGTTGCATCTTTTTGCAAATGCAGCTCCACCTTGCTTTTAAGCTCAAGGGTACCTGAAAGGAATTTACCTTCAGGTACAATCACTTTCCCACCTCCATTTTTACTGGCAAAGTCGATTGTTTTTTGGATTGCTTCTGTATCTAAAGTTTTTCCATCGCCAATTGCACCAAAGTTTGTTATGTAATATTGCTGTAGTTCTTGTGCATTAGAATTACAATTTAACAGACCTACCAAAACGAAGGTTAATATTTGTATTGAGTATTTCTTTTTAGTTAAAACCATAATTATTGATTAACTTTTTTTATTCCTATAATCATCGATGCTTTTCGTACTCAACCTGCCTATTATACAATCACTTACAGACAAAGGCTGAATTATAAATTAACAATTAGTTTTCTTATACCTAAAAAGCAATTACAAATACTTCCCCCATTCTTTATTTGGTTCAGGCCCCATCTCTAAAATTAGTTTTCCACCATCTACGATATCTTTAAATCTTATTCGTACACTATTTAATGGTTTATCATTGAAAGTTGCAGATTGGATGTAGATATTCTCCTTTGAATTGTTACGGGCTTCAATAGTAAACTGCTTCCCTTTATAATATTTATTATCCAGATTAACCGTTATATTAGTGAATAGCGGACTTGTTACATTAACCATCGGCTCAACTTCGCATCCCCCTTCCATTTCAAACAGTCCCATTGAACTCATTACAAACCAAGCTCCCATCTGTCCTTCATCTTCATCACCTTCCCATCCATGATATGGAGTAGATCCATAATATGTTTCAAGAATTGCGCGAGAATATTTTTGGGTTAACCAGGGTTTACCTGAATAGTTAAAGAGATATGGTGCCTGCATATTTACCTGGTTCCCCATATTAATATAATATTCCACAGGTTCAGGTTGGTAATGGTCGAGAGCGTGTGCTGCAAACTTTTCTTTAACCGATTTTTCAAACCCCTCTTCAAGC
>JBFEWU010000188.1:0-8991 GCA_041546215.1 Draconibacterium sp.
AGATTGGAGCGTGATAAAATAAGCAGGTACGTGGCACAACAACCTGAAGTGATAATTTTGGTTGCTGATCCGAATGATTTGGAGAACAAAACCTTTGCCCAAATAAATGCCTGGTACAATCGTGGAGGATACAGTTTAGCCGTATCGGATGAAAATGAAGAATTACCGGTGCTTTTAACTACTCCTGATTTTGCCGACGAACTCCTGGGAGGGAAAGGTGCATATAAGAAATACCTGGGCAAAGTAAGTAAAGATCCCGGTTCCGGTTCGCAAATTGTAAAAAATAAAGTTGTTAAGCTAAAAACAGGAAAGAAAACTTTTTTGGCAGAAGGTAAGAATGTAATTGGAATTGTTGAAGGATCAGATCCGGTATTGAAAAACGAATATGTGGTTTTTGTGGCGCATTACGATCATGTTGGTGTTGCGAAAAATGGAGATGTTTACAATGGTGCCGATGATAATGGATCGGGAACTGTTGCAATAATGGAGGTTGCAGAAGCCTTTGCCAGCCTGGAGGTAAAACCCAAAAGAACGATTGTTTTCCTGTGGGTTACTTGTGAGGAAATCGGTCATTTGGGTTCTACTTATTATTGCGATCATCCAATTTATCCCCTCGAAAAAACTGTGGCTGCCATAAACCTCGATATGGTTGGGCGTGTATACGAAAGTCCACGCGATGATGTCCATAAAAACTCGCCCAAAAAGGTGAAAGACTTCGATGGTTTGTACACCCTTTCCAACGATGTTTGGCCACAACTGGCAGAAATAAATGATGCCAAATGTAAGGAGCTTGGCCTGGTGCCCGACACTTCGTTGCCAAAAGAACGATTTTTAAGGGCCAGCGATCATTATCATTTTCACAAGAATGGTGTACCCATTTTAAATTATGCAACCGGTTATCATGCCGACTACCATAAGGTAGGAGATGAGGTGGAAAAAATTAACTTCGAAAAAATAAAACGTGTGGCCGATCTTTGTTTTTTACTGGGTTACGAAGTGGCTGATCTGGATAAAATTGAAAAGACGGTGATTGAACCGTAATTATTTCTGTTTAGCAATACTTATTGTGGAAAACAATCCTGTTTGATTTTAACTTAAATCTAAAAAATGAAAATAAAAATCACCCTCTTGTTATTCTTGTTCGCTGTTTCATCTTTTGCCCAACAGAAAGAATTGGCAACCATTACCGAAAACGACCTGAAAGCCCATCTTGAATTTATTGCCAGCGACTTTATGATGGGGCGCGATTTTAATACCGGGACGCCGGGATTGGAAATAACAGCCGATTATTTAAAGGCACAATGCAAGAAAATGGGTTTAAAAACAGGAGGTGATGGTTATTTCCAGACGGTTGAGATGCTTAGCGTTAAACCCGATCCTGAAAATACTTACTTTAAGCTGAAGGCAAATAAGGGGGGAGATAACCACATAAACAAAAATATATTTGCCCTGGGTGGTCCCAATGAAACCACTACGCTTGAAGGTGATATTGTTTTTGCCGGCTACGGGTGGTACAATGAAAAAACCAAGTATAACGACACCGAGGGACTTGACATTAAGGGGAAAGTGGTGGTGGTTATGTCCCGAAACCTGGAACAAGTCAAAGAAGGTAAGGATTCTGACACCAGTATTGAGATGATGAAAATGCAAAAGGCCATGATGGGTGGGGCTAAAGCATTGGTTTTTGTGCCTGATCCAACCAATCCCAATCCGGCATTTATGGAAAGTGTGAAAAAATTTGCCTCTGGAGGTACCTACCAATTGGCCGGAGCAAAAGCAAGAAACTTTATCCCCATTCAGTTGATTTTCGGCACTGAAGAACTGGCTAATGAAATCGTAAAAGAGTCGGGAAAAACGCTGGCACAAATCCAAACCGAGATCAATGAGAGCGGGAAGCCAAAATCATTTGAGATAAAAAAATATTCGGCCGAAATTAAGCTGGGCAAACAAACAATAGCTGCTGAAGGGAAAAACGTTGTGGCCATTGTTGAGGGCAGCGACCCTGTTTTGAAAAACGAATGTGTGTTGTTTACTGCGCATTACGATCATGTGGGAGTTAGCCATGAAGGCGTATACAATGGTGCCGACGATAACGGAACCGGAACCGTTGCATTACTTGAAATCGCGGAGGCCTTCCAAAGCATGAAAAAGAAACCCAAGCGAAGTATTGTTTTTGCCTGGGTAACTGCCGAAGAAAAAGGATTGATAGGTTCTGATTTTTATTCACAAAATCCAATTATAGCGCTGGAAAATACTTTGGTTGATATCAATCTCGACATGGTGGGGCGTTCGGCTGAAAGAGAACCCGAAAAGGGAGCAGCCACTGAAAAAAGTCTGGCCGGGCCAAACGGACTTTATATCGTTTCTGGGAAACAAAGTTCAGAACTTATGGAAATTAGCAATGATGTTTGTGAAGAACTGGGGCTTATTCCAAGCGATGAATTGACCAAGGCTTTTTTAACCCGAAGCGATTATTACCATTTTTATAAAAACGGGGTACCTATTTTGGGGCTTTCAACCGGTTTGCACGACGATTACCATAAAACCACCGACGAGCTTGATAAAATTGATTACACTAAAATGAAGCGGATTTCGCAATATTGTTTTTTGGTGGCAAATAAAGTTGCCAATCAGAAAAAGCGGATTGTTGTTGATAAACCGGTGAAGCAGTAATCAGTGTACAGTCATCAGTAGATCGTTTTAAAAAAGCGGCTTTGGATTAAATTTCCAAAGCCGCTTTTTCTATTCCTGAAAATCGCTTACTACTTCATGGCAGCTTTCATACCTTCAGTAGTGGTGTAATATTTAACAATCATATTGGGTACTTCCCATTCGGGTAATTTGCCATCAACCAGATACTGCAAATATTTTTCGGTCACCTGGGCAAAATGTGCCTCGTGTCCAATATTGTATTTGTCGGGAATATTCATTGCCCATTTTTTATCACCCAGCTTCTCAACTGTAATACCGGGGTATTTTTCTGCCAATCCGGCAACGGCATTGTTCAGGCTGCCGGCAAACTCTTTCTCATCAACACCGGTGGCTTCAATGTAAAGTTTTGGTTTATATCCTTCCTTTTTACCTTGTTCAATAACCAGGTCGCATTTTTCTCCCCGCATAATCGAGTAGTGTGTATCCTTTGCACCTTCAGGTGCCTGGAAATTCCAGATTACCGAAGCCTTGGCATGAATGCCTTTTAGCTTAAAATTGATCTCTCCGTTGCTGTATACTTTTAATACATCGCCTTCAACATCTTTTTGAAGGTATTCAGGATATTCGTCTAAATGCGTAACTTTTTTAAACATCTCGGGAGTAAGATCCGTGGTCCAGCGTTTTGCCGATACAATTTCCACATCTTCCTTCGAAAGAGTAACTTCAGGGAACGCTTCCCACTGAATGAGGTCAACCAGGTGCGTATTTACGTCTACAATTCCTTCTCCCTGCTGTTTGGTGTCGAAAAACCATGCCGGACGCTTAAGTGCACTGCCCGAAACATATTTAAAGAAGTGGTGAACACTTTCCTTGGTAATGGCCGGTTCTTCTTCGGTACCCACCAGCAGTTTCCCGAATACCTCAGGAATTTGCGATAATTCACGTTGCAACATGGTGGTAATTTCATGACGTTCGGTCATGATATCATACAATAAAACACCTTTTTCTTCAGCAATCTGGAATGCCTTTTCCAGCTTTGAGAATTCATCGGGTGTAATTACCATTGGCTTGTCGGCGAGCACATTAATTCCTGCCTCAATGGTTTTTAAGATGTAATCGGTTTTCTTGGCGTTGTTGCCAGCCATGTTCATTACATTTCCCGGTTTCTCCGAAATCATTTTTTCAAAGAAATCAGCACCGCGGTAGGTTTTCATATCCCATGCGGTTGGATTTTCGTCACGTGTGTTAAATCCTTCAATGCGTTTTAAATGGTCATCTACGTCAATTCCTTCCGGTGCATAGGTGTGTACTACCGGGCTTACCTGGTCGTACATTTTTTTCAGAATGAGTGCTGCGTGAAAGTGCCCGGGATCAAGGGTCATTATTTTCACTTCACCTTTGGCTCCTGTAAACATGGCTAAGTTTTCTTTTTGGTTTTCGGTCGATTTTTGGCTGCCACCTGTACATGCCGTAGCAAATACTGCAAGCAACAGAACCAGCTTTGATAAATTCTTCATATGTAAGTCGTTTTTAAAATTTCCGTTAACGTTCACGCAAAATTACAATTTTATTTAAAATTAAGCGCAGCCCTGGAGAAGTTTATACACAACTACAAGCTATCCAGGTTCGTTTCAAGGTTCTTTGGAAACTTTGTGACTTTTTTACGCCTTTGCGAGAAAACCCATTAAACTTTGTAACTAGATCCAGCACAAACTATTACACAAAGTTTCGCGAAGAAGACACGGAGTTCCACAGAGAATGGTTTGTTGAATCATTGTAATAAGTGATACAAACAGTGTGAAATTTCAATAGCTCTTTTGCGCCTTTGCGAGAAATCGCGTTAATTGCTTGAAAGTAAAACCAACAAAAATTATTTTATTGTGATAATAACTGGAGTTAAAAGTATATTCTGATTCAGATTTTGAATGAATACAAAGGATGGCCTACTCTTCAATAAAGTATTTAATGTTGCAGTCGTAATTGGTATAGTGAATATATGTTTTGTTTTCCATCCAAAGCACGATGGTTTTTGCACCTGTTGGCTGGTAGCGTGGTACATATGGACGAACATTGTCGAAGGTCGAATTTTCAGTAACTGGTGTTATGTTCCAGGTTTTACCCTGGTCACTGGTTATGTATTTTTCAATTTCGAAAATGCCTTTTACCTGTCTTGACACAAAAATCTCGTTGGGATTGTTTGGATTAAAAGTCATGTTGCCCATGTAATGTGGCTCGCGTTCGACCTGTCCGGGCTGGGTTTGAGGAAACCATTTCCCGGCCTTGCAAATTTCGTAGTCTTCCCAGCTTTTGGTGGCAGAATTGTACCAGGCATAATAATAGCGGTGATCGGTTTCCTGCGGGTGACGGGTGTATAAGATATAAGGGATACCGTCTTTTTCAACCAGGTCGCAAATCCATGCCCGCCCGCTTGATGGGGAGGGAGTGTACACTTGAGAAGCCTGGGAAGGTTCCATGGGCAGTTCGTCAAGCTTACAAATAACATTTCCGTCTGCCCTGTGGAAGGCACCGGCTTCATAATAGCAGTAATACACACTGTTTAAATTCTCATTACGTGGATGACCATCGGTAAAAATCATGTGAATTCTGGTGCCCCCGTCAGAATGATATTTTGCGTAGGGCCGGTTACCGGGATCAAAAGGGTCAGGGCTAACAACAACATATTGTTCTTGCCAGGTTTTTCCATTATCTTCAGAAATGATGAGATTAGGTTTAAATCCTATCCATCTTCCAAATGCAAAGAGTTTGTTTTGTTCTCCTTTTAGCACATAGGGATTGGCATAGGTATAAGTTTCCCGTGGGAATTTGTTTAACAACTCGGTAGAGTTTGGTTTAAAGATCTTGTTTTTGCCAAAAGAAAAAATATTGGAACCATCGGTTGTTGTATTGCTGATTACGCCATTTTTACCGGCATGCCAGGTGTACATGGTAAAAATGTTGTTGTCGGGAAGAAGGGCAAAAGCAGGATTGTCGTGGTCGTCTTTTTGCAATCGATAATAGAGGGTATGAAGTTGTTTGGATTTTTCGTCGATTTTAAAATTCGCAACTTCAACCGAACCATCTTTTTTTACCCAGCCCGTAACAATTTCATTTTCGGAAGTATAAATGGCCCGCGGATCAGAGAACCAACACCAGGCGCCATCAAATACCATAGTATTATCATCTGCTTCCTCTTTTTCTTCCTCTATTGCCGGTTTATCTATCCATCCTTCATCTTTCGAGCAAGAAGAATAAATGAGCCCAATAAGGAGTATATTCAGGGAGAAGAAGAAAAGGAATTTGTTTGTTTTCATTCTTGAGAAGATAAAGAGAAGCGCCGCCCGTCAATAAACGGACAGCGCTTTCAAATCAAACCTAACTAAACTCTTACATAAAGTACAATGTAAGAACTATTCTTTTTAGAAAATCTATTCAGTTGCATTCGGATCAACGATGGTACCTTCACCTTCACCATCTTGCCAGTATACGGGCTCGCGGTAATTTTCCTCACCTGGATAACCTTTATTCTGGTTAATTACACCCAAAGTATTGGCATTAATTGCTGACGCAGGAATAGGCCAAAGAGCAATCCAGGAAGCTGCACGGTAAGTATAGTGAGGAGCAACCACATTATCGCGGTAGTAAGAGTTTTTCTCCATTACACGGTCGAACCAGAAGTTATCTTGTGAAAAGTTACTCATGCTGTATGTTTTACCATTGTATGCAGTTTTTCCGCTTTCAGCCAACATAAAGGCCATGCGGGTAATTTCTGTTTTACGTGGTTCTTCGTAGAACAATTCGCGGGCACGCTCGTCAAGTATGGTGCCTAAGTTAATTTCACCAGCTGCCATTGGTGCACAGTTGGCACGTGTGCGAACCGCGTTTACATCGTCGGCTGCCTTTTGTGCTTGTCCTTTCCAGAAATAAGCTTCGGCACGTAACAAGTAGGTTTCTGCCAGACGGTAGCAATACCAGTCTCCGTTACCTCCGTCAGGAGTTAAATCGGTTGGATCGGCAACATACAATTTGTAGTGTGGCCATCCGTACCATGAACGGATCGTATCGGTACAAAGGATACCACCGTTATCGTCGTACAAGCGAAGTGGTTGTCCGTACCATGGGTCACCTGTTGCTTTTAATACAGGGTGGTTGTATACCAGGTCGCTCATGTTCATCCAGTTACCCGGAGCATGACGATAATCGTTGGGATCGGTCCAGATATCGGTATGGTGATAAGGTACCTGGCGGCAGCGGCCAATTCCACGACCGTATTTGGTTACCTGGTCAATCTCAACCGGATATCCACCTACTTTACTACCAAGTGGTTTATCGGATACACCTGATTTACCCGAAGGAGTTTTGTTTTTACTACCTGAACCCCAGAAAGGAACGCACTGACGCATCATTGAAATACGCTTACTCGCATTGTCTTCTGTTAATTCTTCGCGAGAAGTAAACAAGTATATTCTTTCGCGGTTCTCAGATAACGCTTTGTTGGGCACCTGGTGTAAATCCCAGGTTATGTTCTTGGTAGGATCATCTTTGTCGATACCAAAACGTTCTGTCATCAGGTGGTGATAACCATCGTTGATAATAGCATTTGCCGAAGCAATGGCATCGTCGTACTCGTGTAAAGCCAGGTTGATTTTGGTAAGCAAATGGTTACAGGCTGCTTTGTTGATATCACCAACGGAAACTCCGTCAGCTTCAGCTTTTACCCACTGGGCAGCAAACTCCATATCCTTTTTGATCTTACGCAAAATACTTTCGCGTGTACACGAATAGAAATCAAGTTTTGGTGCTGTTACTTCTTCCAATAGAAGAGGTACATCGCCAAACTGCTGGGTTAAACGATAATATACTCTTGACCGGTGGAAATAGGCTTTTCCTAAAATGTTATTACGGTCAGCATCGCTTTTCCACTCGGCAACATCGATACGCGAAACAACCGTGTTGGCGTATTTAATGCGGTAGTAACCTTCTTGCCAGTACCAGCCAATACGGTTGGCATTGGTGCTGTTTAAGTTAGCATCAGGTAAGATCTGCGCGGGTAAATCCATTGCTGGACCCGATTTGTCAGTAGTTCCCTCTGCTGCAACATCCGAAAAGATATTTTCGGTAATCATCGGGTTACCGTCTCCGTAAAATTCATGCCGGGCATTACGTAAGCAGGCAATTAATGCAGCATCCAAACCTTCTTCATTGATAAAGGTATTTTCGGGTGCATAAAATGATAATGGTTTTGGCTCCAGGAAATCTTCTGAACAACTGGTCCACATTAAAACCATTACCAGGGTAACAATTGAAATTATTCTATTCTTTTTCATAATCGTCATCTTTTAAAGGGTTAGGTTCAGTTTAAGTGAATAAGTCGACGGTGTATAACCCCAGGTCGAATTTCTTTCCGGGTCCATCCACGACCAGCTAGTAAACACATACGGATTCGAAGCTACAAATGAAATTCTACATCTGTCAACCTGAACACGTTCCAACAGGCTCTTGGGCAAACTATAAGTTAATGAAACGTTGTCAACCCTTAAGAAGGAATTGTTTTCATAAACGGTAAAGCCCGATTCGTAACTCTCCACACTTGCCCATTTGTTATTTGGGTTATCCGGTGTCCAGTAAGGAACATCGAAAGAAGAACCCCTGTCATAAAATACGTCATTATTACGTAAATGGTTATTGGCTGTTTTGAATCCGGTATAGGCATACATTTTTATGGAAGCTTCCCAGTTTCTCCAGCTGACATCATTTCTCAGGTTCCAGCGCCATGGTGGTCTTGAATACCCCTGGAATACTTTATCGTCGTTGGTATAATATCCGTCGCCATTCTGATCAATGATTTTATAATCACCTGGTTTACGTGAGTAGCTGGCGGCTTCTTCAACCTCGTCCGTCTGCCATATACCATCGGTTTTGTAGTTCCATATTTCATCCAGAGCATGACCAATGAACCAGCCATTTGTCTGGTCATCCAGTTCAATACCAGTTTCCGGATCAATATCTCCATAAAGGCTGATAATTTCGTTACGGTTAAACGACACTGCGAAGTTGGTCGACCATTCGAAATCGTTTTTCTGCATGTTAATGGATGTTAACGAAAGCTCAAAACCGCGGTTGTTAATCTGGCCTAAGTTTGAGAATACACTGCTATACCCTGTAATGGTAGGTAATTTACGAGGAATCAGCAGGTCGGTTGTTTCCATCAAGTAACCTTCCATATTTCCACGAAGTCTGCCGTTAAATGTTGAGAAATCAACACCAATGTTGTAAGCAGTGGTTCTTTCCCATTTTAATTTAGGATTTGCCATACGGCTTGAGTAAAGCTGCGACACATAG
>JBFEWU010000528.1:0-2616 GCA_041546215.1 Draconibacterium sp.
CACACTTCCCGATGAGGTCGTCGAAGCGGTAGCCGCAAACCTGACCATCCTGAAGTCACCCACGGTGAGAAGGCAGTGTGATGGACGTCTGTGGTGCTGGGAGGGTTGTTCCGATACCCGGGGCTGTTGCAGCGGCTCGTGTACCCACGTTTGGAATTACGAGCAGGCAACGGCTTTTCTTTTTAACGATTTAGCCAAAGGTATGCGTGAGGTGGAGTTTGGCTACTCCACAAAAGATAACGGACACATGGGCTTTCGTACCAAACTCCCCCTGGTAAAATCAGCTTCGGGTATTGATGTTGCAGCAGCCGACGGACAAATGGGGACCATTATGAAATTTTACCGCGACTGGCAACTATCGGGTGATGAGGAGTTTTTAAAACAATACTGGCCAAAAGTAAAAGCTGCACTGGCTTTTGCATGGGTAGAAAATGGCTGGGATGGCGATGTGGATGGCGTTATGGAAGGCGTACAACACAACACCATGGATGTGGAATATTTTGGCCCCAATCCGCAGATGCAAATTTGGTACCTGGGCGCCTTAAAAGCAGCTGAAAAAATGGCGCTTTATGTGGGTGATAAATCCTTTGCAAAAAAATGTAAAGAACTATTCACCAGTGGCTCCCGGTGGACAGACGATAACTTGTTTAACGGAGAGTATTACGTGCATAAAATTCAAATACCGGAAAGTAAAGAAAAGATTGCTGATGGTCTGATGGCAGGAATGGGAAGCAAGCGCATTGAAAATCCCGATTTTCAATTGGAGACAGGCTGTTTGGTAGACCAACTTGTGGGGCAATACATGGCGCACATACTCGGATTAGGCTATTTGGTAAAAGAGGAAAATGTAAAAATGGCCCTGGAGAGTATTCTGAAATACAACAAAAGAGAAAGTTTGTTTGAGCATTTCAACAATATGCGCTCCTATGCCCTGGGCGACGAAAAAGCTTTATTAATGGCAAGCTGGCCCAAAGGTGGTCGCCCAAAAATTCCTTTCCCCTATTGGTCGGAAGTAATGACCGGCTTTGAGTACACCGCTGCCATTGGCATGTTATACGAAGGAATGGAGGCTGAAGGATTGGAGTGTATAAAAAACATTCGCGCCAGGTACGACGGACAAAAGAGAAATCCTTTCGACGAAGCAGAATGCGGACATCATTATGCACGGGCCATGGCTTCGTGGGCGGGCATTCTCGCTGTAAGTGGTTTTCTTTATTCGGCAGTGGATAAATCCATCAAATTCACTGATAAACCGGGCAAATATTTTTGGTCGACCGGCTCGGCATGGGGAATGTGCCAGATAGTAAATAACAATAAAGCGATCCTTGAAGTACTTCACGGGAAAGTGGAATTGGAGCAACTTCAAATTGGAGAGCAGAGGCCTAAATCTTTAAATGGAAGTAGGCTTATCAAAGAGAACGAAAAATTAGACCTTGTTTTTTAATAACGTGTATTGGCAAGTGACCCTAAGGATCCGGCAGCTGACAGAACACAACAGGCAATGACTATTAACCGCTGAGAAGAAGAGAATTATGTGGATGTATTGAATTTGCTCTGTGAAACTTAAAATATAAGCAAATGAAAAAGATTTCAGTAACAGCATATCTGGCTTTGATACTCCTTCTTGGCTATACCGCAAAATGCCAGGAAACACCCAATGTTATTGTAATAATGGCCGATGACCTGGGTTATGCTGATGTAGGATTTAACGGTTCAACCGAGATTCCAACTCCGAATATCGACCGTATTGCTGAAAGTGGTGTAACATTTACCAGCGGATATACCAGCTACTGTGTCTGCGGTCCGAGCCGTGCAGGATTTATTACCGGGAGGTATCAACAGCGTTTTGGCTTTGAGCGCAATCCCTTATACCGGGTAAATGATCCGTTTATGGGATTACCACACGACGAAATGACCATTGCAGAGTCCGTTTCACAGGTGGGTTATACCTCCGGTATAATTGGGAAATGGCACCTGGGAGCACACATTTCCAATCACCCGTTAAATCGTGGTTTTAATGAATTTTACGGACACCTGGGAGGCGGACATCGCTATTTCCCCGAAGAATTAACCATTCAGAACAGTTACGACGCGAAGAATGAAGACCAAAGTTATCGGACATGGATTATGAGAAATCATACCCACGAAAAAACCGACGAATACATCACCGACGAATTCTCAAATGAAGCGGTTGATTTTGTTAGCCGTCATAAGGATGTTCCTTTCTTCCTTTTTTTATCCTACAATGCACCACATGCGCCCATGCAGGCCAAGACCGAAGATCTGGCTCTGTTTCCCAACCTCGTAGATGAAAGCGGGCATAAACGTAAAACTTATGCGGCAATGGTCCATGCAATAGACCGCGGAGTGGGTAATGTATTGGATAAACTGCAGGAACTAAATATTGAGGACAACACCATTATTTTCTTTTTATCGGACAATGGTGGCCCGGAAAGTAAAAATGCGTCGGACAACGGAATATTACGTGGTGGTAAAAGCGATGTGTACGAAGGCGGATACCGGGTTCCCTTTGCCATGCAATGGAAAAACAGAATTTCACCGGGAACCGTCTACCCTAACCCGGTTTCATCACTCGATATTTTCGCCACGCTTGCA
>JBFEWU010000541.1:0-2446 GCA_041546215.1 Draconibacterium sp.
AGTTTTCGGAGACGGAATGGTTATGCAGCGAAACACGGAAGCTGCCATTTGGGGAACGGCCAATAAAAACAGTTCGGTTGAAGTAATAAGCTCGTGGGATAATAAAAGTTACACGACACAAGCAGATACCGAAGGTAAATGGCAAATAAAAATTGCGACACCTGAAGCGGGTGGGCCGCATACAATCACCATATCTGACGGGCAAAAAATTACTCTGGATAATGTTTTGATCGGTGAAGTCTGGGTTTGCTCGGGACAATCGAATATGCAAATGATTATGAAAGGTTATTTTAATCAGCCTGTTTTAGGATCCAACGAAGCCATTGTTACATCCACCAATAATTCAATCAGGCTAATGACCATTAAAAGGGATAAGAGCCTGGAGAAATCAGATGATTTCACCGGTGAATGGCTTGAGTGTACTCCCGGCAATGTTGGAAATTTTAGCGCAACAGCTTATTTCTTTGGCCGAATGGTGCAGAAGGCACTGGACGTTCCGGTTGGATTAATTTGTTCGGCATGGGGCGGCACCCGGATTGAACCATGGATTAGCGAGAATGGTTTTGGAGACTTTGACTGGGTAAATCTTCCCGATAAATCGTCGAAAGATGAATTTAACCAGCAAACACCAACGGTTCTTTACAATGCAATGATTGCACCCATGGCAGGATATTCCATAAAAGGGGCCATTTGGTACCAGGGCGAATCGAACAGAAACGAACCCGCTGAATATGAGAAGTTAATGCCCGGGTTAATTAAAAACTGGAGAGCAGAATGGGGAATCGGTGACTTCTCGTTCTATTATTGCCAGATCGCTCCATTTGAATATGGGAATGGTGTGAATTCAGCTCTACTGCGCGAAGCACAGTTAAATGCATCAACGGCAATAGCAAACACAGGAATGGCATGCTTAATGGATGTTGGTGAGCCTTACAATATTCACCCGGCAGATAAAGAAGCAGCAGGTGAACGATTGGCATTTCAAGCACTTGCCAACACGTACAACATGTCAGGTTTTGCCTGGTCGGGACCAACCTTAAAAGAAATGAAAGTTGAAGGAGGCACGGCAAAGCTGACCTTCATGCATGCTTCGAATGGCCTCACTACCTTTGGAAAAGATTTGGTAAACTTTACCATTGCCGGGGAAAACAAGCGTTTCTATCCGGCGCAGGCAATTATTACCCGACAGGGCATATCTGTTTCATCGCCACACGTTGACAAACCGGTTGCTGTCCGATACGCATTTGAAAATTTTGTGGTTGGCGAATTGTTTAATAACGAAGGCCTGCCAGCTTCATCGTTTCGCACCGACGACTGGGAAATAAAATAGATATACTCAATGTGAAATTCAATAAAGCCGATTCAAAAATGATTTTGAATCGGCTTTTTGCTGCGACTAATCAACCCCTTTAACCTTCATCCGTAAAGTATAAACCCCCTTTCGCGCAGTAACAAAGAGGATATCTCGTTTGGCACCACCAAATACAACATTGGCCGGTTTTTCCGGAAATTCAATTTCAGCCAGCAGCTTACCTTTTGAATTGTAAACCCAAACCACACCCGATGTCAAATAAACATTTCCTTTGTTATCAATGGTCATTCCATCACTGCCATTGGGAGCAAAAAACGATTTATTTGCCAGCGTACCGTCGGACTGAATATCATATTTCCATGTTTTTTTTGCCTGAATATCGGCCACATATAAGGTCTTCCCGTCAGGTGTGCCAATTAATCCGTTTGGGGTTTCAAAGTCATCGATTACGCGGGTTATTTCTCCATCGGGGCTCAAATAATAAACCCCGCGGGTATCCTGAATTTCTTTATGTCCCTCGGGCCACCACCGGCGATGGTAATAAGGATCAGAAAAATAAATGCCACCTGCCGGATCGATCCAAAGGTCGTTCGGAGCATTCAAATGTTTACCATTATACCCTTCGTGAATGACATGGAGTTTTTTATTCTCATCGAAATAGGCCAGCTGGTTTTTTTCATCGGCACAGGTTACCAGTTGCCCTTCCCGGTTAAAATACATTCCGTTTGAGCGACCTGTTCCTTCCAGCCAGAGCGACACACCTTTGTTCTCGTCCCAAACATGAATGCGGTCGTTGGGTTGGTCTACGAAATATACTTTGCCATCCGGAGCCACTGCAGGTCCTTCGGTGAATTGAAATCCACCTGCCACTTTTTCGATTTTTGCATTGCTAGCAATTAGGCTGCTTCTTTTTTTCGTGCCTGCCATGAGTATTGTTGACAAACATACTATTAAAGCTATAAGTGTTATTTTCTTCATAATTTTTGATTTAATTCATTATTAACACCGTTAATTATCTGGTTTTGGTTTAAAAACCTGCAATTTATTGAATAGAACAAAGAACAAAGAACAAAGAGTAAAGAGCTTTTGAATGTTGGAATGTTAGAATATCAGAGTATCAGAGTTTTAGAATAT
>JBFEWU010000235.1:0-7550 GCA_041546215.1 Draconibacterium sp.
AGGTATAATACACTCGCTAATAGGTAAAAACGACGGTGTTTCCATTGTTATCGATCAAACCGTGGAAGCCATGTCGCAGCACCTCGATATAAATCTTGGAAACTTTTTCTTTCTGGCCGCACATTCATCTCCTCGTTTTAATGCCCAAACCAATGATGTTTTCTGGCACAAAAGTGAGGTTCACAAACACATTATTCAAAACTTTAATAAGCGGGAAACGAAAGAACTCGACCAATTAATTCATGAAAATGCCCTGTATGCTAAAAAAGTTATCCAGGAATGGGTAGATGACAACGACATTGATTTAATTATCGCCCATAATACATCGCATCCCTACAACTTTATTACAGCCGTTGGCTTGGGCTATTACATAGAAGAGCTGCGCGACCAGGGGATAATTTGGCCAAAACTTATGGTTTGGTGGCACGATTCCTATTTTGAACGGGATATCTTTTCAAATCCAAATCCGGTAATCAAAAATTACCTGAAATACCTTCCGGGGGTAACCTATGTTAATGCAATAGCATTTATCAACAAGCAGCAGATCAATCTTGGGAAAAAGCTTTTTGCACAATACAACAAAAGCAAGCTTGATAAATTTTTTCAGCTACGAACCACAGTTGTACCTAATACCAGCGAAATTCCCTGGGAATGGGAGGAGTTCGACATCAATTCGCAAGAACTGCTTTGTCCGCCACAAGACAATTACAACAAGGATCTGCTGAAAGATATTGGCTTACTTGAGCAAATACAAAAACGTGGATTTACAATCGACAACACCGAGATTCTGTTACAACATACTCGCGTGGTGCCCCGAAAAAAAATTGAACTGGCCATTGACCTGGCTTTCGGATTGGAAAAAAAGTACAAAACCAAGGGACAAAAAAAATGCATCGCTCTGATAATTAGCGGTCATTCGGGCGACGAACAAAACCAATACCTTCAAAATTTACATTTGTACTACAATGCACTCTGCGAAAAAAATCCGGAAAGCAATGTTATATTAATTTTTGGTGAGAATAATATTCTCTCACACCGCGATATTATCGTCGATAAAAAATTCTACAATTTCGCTGAAATTCCATCTATAATTGCTTCCTATGGTGGAATTGGAACCTACTTCAGCGATGTGGAAGGATTTGGCAATAATCTGCTTGAAATGATTTCATTCGCAGTGCCTGCAGTAATAAACAAATACGATGTTTATAAGGATGAAATCGAGCAATTTGGTTTTGAGTTGCCCGGCATAGAAACAGGCGAGCCGGTGACCGAAGAACTGGTGGATGCCGCATACCGGCTTTTAACAGATATACCCTACCGAAATAAAGTTGTGAAGCACAATTTAAGGGTTCTAAAAGAGAACCTCGACCATAAAATAATCGCTGATAAACTTGAACCAATAATCAAAAGCATGTATATGCGGGAACTGTAACATCACTTGCCTGGATTTACGATAGGGTTAAAACCGGGATTTGAACACTTACCCGGTTCAAATTAAAATTTGAATTGCGTATATTTATAAGGATTCGAAAACAAGCACTAAAAACAGAAATAAAATGGGAGACTTTTATCAGAATGGATTTGTGGCAACCTTACATAATTTGCGTGCCAGGCCCTATGAAGAGCTGGAAAAGAAACTTGAGCGGTTTAGCAAAAAAAGACCGATCGGGCTGATAATTCCTTCGTTGTATTCCGAACTGTCGCGACAAGCCTTAAAAGACATAGTAAGAACATTAAAAGATATTCCCTATGTTTCAGAAATTGTAATCGGACTCGACCAGGCAGACGATTTCCAGTACAAGAATGCACTGGAATATTTTGCCGAACTGCCACAACATACTCGTGTTTTATGGAATGACGGCCCCAGGATGCAAGAGTTCAAAAAGAAACTGGCCACAAAAAGAATCGACACTTCAGTGCCCGGAAAAGGTCGCAATGTGTGGTTCTGTTTTGGCTATATGATCTCATCCGGGAAATCGGAGGCTATTGCCTTGCACGATGCTGATATTGTTACCTACAATCGTGAACTGCTGGCTCGCCTCGTATACCCGGTTGCCGATCCATCGTTTAACTTTAAGTATTGCAAAGGCTATTACTTCAGAACGGACGACGAAAAAATGCACGGGCGTGCTGTTCGCCTCCTCGTGACGCCCCTTTTGCGCTCACTAAAAAAATTATTGGGATTCCACAACTATCTGGAGTATCTGGACAGTTTCCGTTACCCGCTTGCCGGCGAATTCTCCATGCGTGCCGATGTGATCAAAACCATTCGCATTCCTTACGATTGGGGATTGGAAATTGGAATTCTTTCGGAAGTGGAAAGGAATAACGCTTTAAACCGCGTCTGCCAGGTTGAAATTGCCGACCGCTACGACCACAAACACCAATCACTATCATCGGAAGATGCAGAAAAAGGATTGTCGAAGATGAGTCGTGATGTATCACGTGCAATATTTGCCAAACTTTCTTCAGACGGGGTTACCCTGAGCCCCGAATTTTTCAGAACATTAAAAGCAACCTATTATAGAATAGCACTGGAATTTGTGGAACTGTACAAAGCTGACGCCGCCATGAACGGGTTATCTTACGATTTTCACAAGGAAGAAGAAGTGATCGACCTGTTTGTTAAAAACGTGTACGAATCAGGCATCGATTATTTAAACACTCCTGATACTGTGCCATTAATGCCAAGCTGGAAACGTGTTCAAAGTGCCTTCCCCGGTATTCTGGAAGAATTTTATCAAATTGTAGAAGACGATAACAATATCCTCTAAAATGCGTTTTAAACATGACTATTCCTGAAGTATCTTTCATTGAAAAAATGGAGAGCCGACTGCGTTTCATTTACAAAGAACAGTATTCGCAAACTATTCTGAATCAGTTGACAAAAATAATCTCAGGCTACAATTTGCAAGTGAAAAGTCTCCCGAAATGGGATGAAAAAGATGTGGTTCTGATTACCTATGGCGATAGCATAAAGGCTAAAAATGAACTCCCCCTTCGCACGCTTAAGTCATTTCTCAAAACGAATTTGAAAGAACAACTTTCGGTAATACATATATTACCCTTTTTCCCCTACAGCAGTGATGATGGCTTTTCTGTTATCGATTTCCGCAAAGTAAATCCAAGACTAGGTGATTGGGAAGATATTGAGGCACTAAACCAGGATTTTGATTTAATGGTTGATTTGGTCATTAATCATGCATCCAGCCAGGGAAAATGGTTTCAGAATTTTTTAAAACAAAAAGGCAAAGGAAAAGACTATTTTATTTGCGAAGATCCATCCAAGGATCTATCGCTGGTAATCCGTCCGCGCAGCACTCCGCTTTTAACCGAGTACAAAACAGCT
Organism: Draconibacterium sp.; assembly: GCA_041546215.1. Taxonomy (GTDB): domain Bacteria; phylum Bacteroidota; class Bacteroidia; order Bacteroidales; family Prolixibacteraceae; genus Draconibacterium. The sequence goes on from JBFEWU010000235.1 coordinate 3,350, forward strand.
ACCGGCACAAAACATGTATGGACAACCTTTAGTGCCGACCAGGTGGACCTGGATTTTTCCAATCCCGCACTCCTGATTGAGATGATGGATATTCTTTTGGGATATATTTCGCACGGAGCCCGGATCATCCGTTTAGATGCCATTGCCTTTCTGTGGAAAGCACCTGGCACCACCTGCCTTCATTTGCCCGAAACACACGAAGTAGTAAAGCTCATGCGGGATGTTGCAGAATTTATGCATCCGGCAACCGTTATTTTAACCGAAACAAATGTCCCCAACAAAGAAAACCTAAGTTATTTCGGCAAGGGTGATGAAGCCCACATGGTATACCAGTTTAGTCTTCCTCCACTGCTTTTGCACGCGTTACATACTGGTAATTCATTGTATTTAAACCACTGGGCAAAAAGCCTCCCGCAGCTCTCAGGTCAGAAAACCTTTTTTAATTTTACTGCCTCTCACGACGGGATTGGAGTACGGCCACTGGAAGGATTATTGCCCGATGATGAAAAGCATATTCTTGTGGAAAACATGAAAGGATTTGGTGGTTTGGTAAACTATAAATCAAATCCCGATGGAAGCCAAAGTCCCTACGAATTAAACATTACCTATTTCGACGCACTGAAAGGGACTTCTGCAGGCGAAGATCAATTTCAGGCAGAACGGTTCCTGGCCTCGCAAATTGTAATGATGAGTTTTGCCGGCGTTCCGGCTTTTTATATCCATAGTTTAACTGCAACGCCTAACTATCATGAAGGAGTTGCCTTAAGCAAAGAGAACCGCTCCATAAACCGAAGGAAATGGCAGCTTGATGAGTTGGAAGCAGTACTGAATTCTGACACACCGCAACAAAAGGTTTTTACCTCGCTACAGAAAATCATATCGCTGCGAAAAAAGCAAATAGCCTTCCACCCCAATGCAAAGCAGGAAATTTTAGATATGGGAAAAGATCTGTTTGCCTTGGTCCGGGAAAAAGAAAAGCAAACCATCGTTGTCGTGGTTAACTTAACTGCAGCTATCAAGAAAATTGAACTTCCTGAAGCCTTTGGCTTTTCATTCGACCTGATTACCGGTCAGGAAATAAAAAATCTATCCTTAAAACCTTACCAATGCCTTTGGCTTACAGGTATATTAGGAGAGCGCAAAGCTGAAGGGAAGTCCGAAGACCGAAGACAACATTTAATTGATTAATTATTATTGATTACTGATTAATTGAGCTGAAAGCTCAAAGCTCAAAGGAAGAACGCTGCAAGTTGGGTCGGGCGCTGATAAGGATGAGATCGCTTCGTCTCCGGCTTCCGACAGATCGCGAAACCTTACACCAAACATTAATTGATGTACGAATTCATTCCAAAACAATGTTTATAGCACGATTCTGCGAGGAGTGAGGAACGAGCGACGTGGCAGTCTCCCCGCAAACCTACTAAGTTGAAAAGAACACTACTGACAACGATGACAACGGAAAGGACCGAAGTCCGAAGTCCGAAGACGGAAGAAATTGATTATTGATTAGTGATTAGTGATTAATGGCTTGGTCAATAGATTCTGATATCCAGCAATCTGAATATCCGAAAATCCAGATATCCTGTATACTGACCACTGATCACTTCTTCTTTGTTCTATGTTCTTTGTTCTATGTTCTTTGTTTCTACAATAAATTGCAGGATTTTAAACCAAATCAGGTTTTAGCAGTCTGAATATTCATAAAACTAAAAGCTTACTGCAATGAATACCAGGCTATCTATTTTACTCCTTATCTCTGTATTTTATACCCTTACCTGTAAAGCACAAACTGTAGAACTTGAAAATTGGGCGCAGTGGCGTGGTCCACTGGGAACCGGAGTTGCCCTTAAGGGAAATCCCCCCATCGAATTCAGCGAATCTAATAATCTGAAATGGAAAGCGACAATTCCCGGAAAAGGACATGCCACTCCGCTGGTGTGGGAAGATAAAATAATAGTTCTGACAGCTGTTGAAACCGACGAAATAGTAGAGCCGGCAGAATCAGGCGATGATGCCGGTGATGGCAGAGGAAGAATGCGTGGTGTTTCAACCAAAGCAGTACACGATTTTAAAGTGATACTGCTAAACCGTAACGATGGCTCCATTATCTGGGAAAAAACCGTCGCCAATGAATTGCCGCAGGAAAGTACTCATAACCTGGGAAGCTGGGCATCGAATTCGCCTTGTACCGATGGTGAGTTTATCTATGCCTATTTTGGATCCCGGGGTTTACATTGCCTGGATTTTGATGGAAACATCATCTGGCAGCGCGATTTTGGTCAAATGGAAAAGAACATGAGCTTTGGTGAAGGAGCTTCACCTTATCTTTACGAAAATCGAATTTTTGTGCAATGGGATCATGAAGGAGATTCGTATTTGTTTGCCATAGACAAAAAGAATGGAAAGGAGATTTGGAAAACAGAAAGGGATGAAGGCACTTCATGGTCGTCACCATTAGTTATTGAAGTAAACGGTAAAAAACAGGTAATTACCAGCGCAACAACAAACATCAGAAGCAATGATTACGAAACAGGTGATTTAATATGGACAAGCAGCGGATTAACCAGAAATGTGATTCCGGTTCCGGTTCTGGGAAACAATATAATCTATGTAATGAGTGGTTTCAGAGGATCCGCACTACAGGCAATAGACCTGACCAAGGCAAAAGGAGATATTGCAGGAACGGATGCCATTGTCTGGACACATGATGCAGAAACTCCCTATACCCCCTGCCCGGTGCTTATGGATGGTAAACTGTACTTCCTAAGGGTTAACAACGGTTACATTTCCTGTCTTGATGCAAAAAACGGAACCGTACACTATGCAAATCAAAAACTGGAAGGAATCAGTTCTATTTTTTCTTCCCCTACAGGTTTATCAGACCGTTTATACATTGCCGCAAAAGACATCTGCCTGGTTATCAGAGCCGGTGAGGAATTTGAAATTATTTCATCAAATATTCTGGAAGATGATTTTCATGCATCGCCTGTCATTGCAGGTGATCAGCTATTTCTGAGAGGATTTAAATCACTCTATTGTTTTGAAAAAGAATAGAGTATAAACAACCTTATACAAGAAGCGAGGACTTTACGCCATGTAAAGCCCTCGCCTACCTTCTTTTATCCAAATCAATTATGAAATTTTAATCTCAACCGGAGCTTTTTCCAAAGCTTCCTCTTTTTTCGGCAGCTCAATTTTCAGGACTCCGTTTTGGAATTTTGCATTGATTTTGTCAACATTAACCGTCTTCGGTAAACGGTACTGCTTTTCAAAATTAACCGCTTCAAATTCACGGTGCGCATACTTAAACTCTACAGAATTTTCTTCTTTCTTCTTTTCTACCTTAATGCTTAACAGCTTGTTATGAACATTCAATTTCAAGTCTTCTTTTGCAAAACCAGGAAGTAATACTTCAATTTTAAATTCCTTTTCTGTTTCAAAAACATTGGTTGCAGGTTTTACAGCATTGCTTTTCACATAATCTTCGTGGTAATCGTTTCTGAAAAAATTGTTGAATAATTCATCAACTAATACGCTGTTTGCATTGTAACGTGGATTGTGAAATCTTACTAAACTCATGACTTTTTCTCCTATTCTTTAAATTAATTCTTTAAATAAACTTTTGTTTTCAAATGTACATGCCACTATTCAATTCCCGTTCCAGCGCTTAAAACAGACGAAATTGTCAGTTCCTGCCACCATGTTGCGGTCATTATGACAGGCTACTCGTGCAAAACATGCCATATTGACACCTTGCCTGTATTTGTAGATGTTTTATTGGAGAATTAATCTCCTGATTTTATTGATTACCTTTGCACAAATTTTTTAGAACCATGCGGATTGATATCATTACTGTACTTCCTGAAATTCTGGAAGGGCCATTTAGCCACTCCATAATAAAACGTGCCAAAGAAAAGGGGCTTGCTGAAATCTACATTCATAATTTACGCGACTATGCCGAAAACAAACATAAAAAGGTAGACGACTATTCTTTTGGCAAAGGAGCGGGTATGGTTATGGCTATTCAACCCATAGAAAAAGCCATCGAAACACTGTGTGCCGAACGCGAATACGACGAAATTATCTTCACAACTCCCGATGGCGGTGTTTTCAATCAGCAGGAAGCCAACGGGCTGTCTTTAAAAAAGAATATCATCATTTTATGTGGGCACTACAAAGGTATAGACCAGAGAATTCGCGA
>JBFEWU010000257.1:0-6992 GCA_041546215.1 Draconibacterium sp.
CCTGACCTGCTCTTTACGGACCTCGAGCGTCTCAAACAAATTGCCGGCCGTACACCCATGCAAATCGTGTACGCGGGCAAGGCCCATCCCCGTGACGAGCAGGGCAAGGAGATCATTCAGCGGAAGTTCAAGGCATTACGGATCGACGTCCCTGACGACGCGAGACTTCAGCAGTGTGCCGAACAATTGAATCGAAAGTCAATTGAAGATTTGTATGCGGCTGTTAAACCCATAACAATGCTGCCTTCAATTTGTGCTTCTATGGTATCCGGATTAATGGTCTGTCCACAATCGATGGCCGCATCTACCTTTGTAATTTTCACGCCAGAGCCCGATTTTACAAGGCTTACCACTTGGGCGCTGTAGGTTCCAAAAGCATGTACAAAGGCAATACCTTTAAATTCTCCGGGAGCCGGTTTATCCCAGTTCGATTGCCGGCGTATGGTTTTTAGCAAGGCAATGGCACGCTCATCTTTCATGTGTTTGATTCTGAAATCCATGGGATCCATTCCCATGTGATGTGCTACCTCATCGACAAAACTTTCGTTTACAAAACAGTTTGTTGATGAGTAAACCGAACGCCAGTACCAAACGGGAACCGGCAAGAGCACGGAGGTTCCGGCCTGGGTGTAGTTTGCGAAATCATATTCCCAATAGGCGCCTTCGTAGGTTCCATTTCCAATTCTTTTAAGGTTTGCACCCGGATTCTGGTGACTGATTATTTGTGCGATGATGTGGTTTGAAAATGAAGTAAGGTTTTTGTCCTCATCGAAACCGGCTTTAAACACGTTCAAGGTAGCCGGACGGAAAGGTCCTGCCATGGTATCGTCTTCGCGGGTCCAAATTATCTTTACCGGTCGTTTGCTTGCCAGCGAAAGGTGTGTGGCCTCATCGGCAAAATCCTGAAGCGACCGGCGGCCAAAACCTCCCCCAAGGAAGGTGACATTTACGGTAATGTTTTCCGGTGAGATTCCGGTAATTTCAGCGATATTGGCCCGGGCTCTTTGACCGTTTTGTGTTGGCAGCCACGCTTCAACAGTGTTGTTTTCTTTTACCCAAACGGTTGCATTCATGGGTTCCATGGGAGCATGAGCCTGATAGGGACATTCGTATTCTGCGGTAATCGTTTCAAGTTCTTTCGCCAGGAGTGCAGGATCCTCATTTTTGTTGCGCTGTACCCCTGGAGGATTGACTTTTTTGTTATGAAATGCGGCAAATATTTTTTCGTCGTTTAAGGATTCCGGAATATCTTTCCAGTTTACTTTTAACTGATTGCGTGCTTTTAGTGCCAGCGCATAATCTTCTGATAAAACGGCAACTCCTTCGCGGGCTTTGCCAAACAAACTGGTCTTTATAACCGAGCTTGAAACAACTCCTTTCAATGCCTCAATTTCTTCTTTATTGTAGGACTCTACAGCACCAAAGAAATAAGGTGTTCTTAAAACCGATGCGTACAGCATGTTATCCAGTTCAATGTCGAGTCCAAAAACAGCCTCACCATTTACTTTCACGGGAATATCCTGTCGAAGGATGGATTTCCCCAGAATTTTAAAATCTTTACTATTCTTTAATTCCACATTTTCAGGAACATCAAGTTTCGCAGCCGCCTCAACTAATTCTCCATAGCTCAGCTTATCGCTTGAATCCTTTCTTGAAACCATACCACGATCAGCAGAACAGTCAGAAACGCTGCATCCCCATTTATTGGCTGCGGCCTGGATTAACATGGTTTTTCCGGTGGCACCAATTTTTCGCAATTCCATATATCCCCGGCGAACACTGGTACTCCCCCCAACGCCCTGGTTGCCATATTTTTCTTTATCGGCAAGCGATTGTACAATGTTTATGCTATGGATATCAACTTCCAGTTCTTCGGCGATAATCATCGGAATGGCCTGAAAAACTCCCTGCCCCAGTTCGGGTTTGTGGTTTAAAATGGTTATTACGCCATTGGTGTCGATAAATACAAAATGATTCAGTTCAACATCGGCGCTTGCCTGGCTTACATTATTTACAACCTGGCTTAGGGTGTCAAAGCCAAGCATTAAACCCAGCCCGGTGGCACCACTTATCTGAAAAAATTCTCTTCTCTTCATCCTGCTATGCTTTAAGGTTTTCACTGGCGGTTTTAATTGCCTTTTTAATTCTGGGGTAAGTACCACAACGGCAAAGGACACCCTTCATCGCCGAATTTATTTCGGCATCAGATGGCATTGGATTTTGTGTAAGCAGCGATGTTGCGGTTAATATTTGTCCACTTTGGCAGTAGCCGCATTGGGGCACCTGCTTTTCTGTCCATGCATCCTGAACAATTTTCAGATTTTTATAATCATGGGCTTCAATGGTGGTTATCTCTACTCCTGCAGATGCTGCAGCAACCGGTGTCACACACGATTTTACCGGGAAGCCGTTGAACAAAACTGTGCATGCACCGCATATGGCAACGCCACAGCCGAACTTGGTGCCTTTTAAACCCACTTTGTCGCGAATTACCCAAAGCAAAGGCGTATCGGGTTCAGCCTCAACTTCATATGTTTTCTTGTTGATGTTTAATTTAAATTGTGCCATGTTTATTGAATATAATTGATTTTACAAACCGAATCGCCGGGATTAAATTCTTCTGTTTCAGTATTACCAGTTTCATGAATCCTGGATGATTTTTGTTTCAGGGGAGCGGCATCTTTTCCTGAAAACGCTGATTGTACCTCAGCAACGATGCTCAGTGCAATTTCAACCGGATTATCGCTGCCAATGTCCAGACCAACCGGATAATGGATTTTACCTTCCTCAAACTGAATCTCCGGATGTCGTCGCTTATGTTCTTCCAGCATCCGGGCACCGCGTCGTTTGGGCCCCATTATTCCTATGTATTTAACATTCTTCGCTATAATTTTTTCAAGAATAAAATAGTCCTTGTAGAAATCGTGACTTACCAGAAGTACAGCCGTGTTTTTGTGCAGATTTGTTTTCGAGATAAAATCGTTGAAGTTTGAATGGATCAAGTCTACACCCGGGAGATCATCCTGAAATTTTTCCAGGCCACAGTCGCTGGCCACAATGGTTTTCCATCCAAGCTGTGTTGCAAACTGAGAAATAGGTTTTACATCGGGACCTGAGCCCCAAACCACCAGTTTCCTTCGCACACCAATGAATTCATAAAGTGAAATTGAAAATTCTGTTTTTTCAACATGACAAAAATTTTCATTCTCAAATACTGATGAAGCTAAAAAATCAGGTTTCAACTGACTCATTTCATGTTGTACCGAAACATGTTCCTGAATAATTTGAATGTCCGTTTTTACATAGGCGGTTTTTTCTTCTTCAAATACCTTGATAATTGATTCAATCAGGTCCAAAACACTTTCATTCACCGGTTCGATCAGAATATCAATTACTCCGTTGCATCCCAGGGCTACCCTTATTTCTTTATTTATACTTTCGCGGGTGTCGTAAGTAACTAAAAGGCTTTCACCCGTTTTAATTACATCGCTTGTTTTCTTTAGGATATCACCTTCCAGGCAACCTCCACTAATGTTTCCAAACCAATTCCCATTGGAGTCAACAATCATCCTTGTGCCTTCACGCCGGTAGGCCGAACCACGCACATGTATTACGGTAGCCATTGCAAGGGATCCGGTAGACTTATTCTCTATAATTTTTTTTGCCAGGTGATAAAACTCGTGATGCATTGAATTGTTCGTTATCTTTGATTAAATATTTAATATCATGTCTTTCCATTCAAAAAAAATAGTTGCACTTATTTTAGCCGCCGGTGAATCCAAAAGAATGGGAAAACCCAAGCAAGTTCTGCCTTATGGCAATAGTACACTGTTAATTCAGAGTAAAGAACATTTAACTCCGAATATTGTTGAGCAAACTTTCATCGTACTAGGTGCTTATGCCGATGAGATCATTCGTAAGTGCAATTTAAAACCCCACGAATATTTTGTTTTTGATTCCTGGATGGATGGGATGGGTAGTTCGCTGTCGTATGCCTGTTCAAACATTTTTAAGGAAAATGATTACGATGGTCTGCTTGTTACCGTGGGCGATTTACCCTGGGTTGATAAGAGTGATTATTCAGAAATGATAAAATTGTTTAATTCAACATCGGATATTATAGCCACTAAAACCTCAAAAAGCATTGGTGTACCTGCTATTTTTGGTAGCGATTATTTCGAAGAACTAAAAGAGTTAAGCGGGAAAAAGGGAGCTAAACCACTTATTCTGGAACACAGCCACAAGGTTAAATTTTACTTTAACGAAAAGGCATTAAAAGATATTGACACGCCTAAGGATTTTAAATTATTATAAGATGTTTTTATTCACCAGCTGAACTTCAGTCAGCAGGTATACGCTTCGATGTTAAAATTCCCTGAACCTGGTCGATTACTTCATCCACATTTGCTTTTGTGAAGCAAAGGGGTGGTTTTGATTTAATCACGTTATTGAAGGGACCATCGGTGCTCACCAGGATATGGCGGTTTCGCAATTCGTTTTTTATTTTTTGTGCCAGTTCTGTGTCCGGAGCCAGGGTAATTTCGTCTTTTATAAATTCAAAACCAATAAATAAACCTGAACCGCGAACATCTCCAATACAGGCATGCCTTTGCTGCAGTTTTTTTAATTCCCGGATATAATAGTCGCCCACTTCTTTTGCATTCTGTTGCAGTTTTTCTTTTTCGATAACATCCAAAACTGCCTGACCGATGGCACATGAAACCGGATTGCCGCCGAACGAACTGAAAAATTCCATTCCGTTGTTAAAGGCATCTGCAATCTCATCGGTGGTAACAACAGCTCCAATCGGATGACCATTTCCCATTGGTTTTCCGAGTATGACCATGTCGGGAACGACATCGTACATTTCGTAGCCCCAGAACACATCTCCCATTCGTCCAAAACCGGTTTGTACTTCATCCGATATACAAAGCGCTCCCTGCTCGCGAGCGGCATCATAAACCTGGCTTAAATATTCCGGATCCAGCGGCACCTGGCCTCCGCAACCCACAATCGGTTCAGCAATAAAAGCGGCTATGTCGTTTTGCTGAATTCGCTGAATGGCTTGTCGGACATATGAAATCCCTGTGTTTTGTGTGCCTGATTTTCCCCGGTAGGTATCGGGTATGGGCAAGGTTAAAACATGTTCCGATGCTCCTTTCCCTCCTTTTCCTGCAAATTTGTAATGGCTGATTTCTATTACCGAGCTGGTATTCCCGTGGTAGCCGTGTTCCAGTGCAGCTATACGTTTTCTTCCCGTAAAATTTCTTGCCATACGAATGGCCAGATCACTGGCTGCACTTCCTGAGTTTACCAAAAACACTTTGTTTAGTTTATCGGGGAAAAGTTTAAGAAGGTTGGCGGTGTACTCATTAATCTGGTCGTACAGGTAACGGGTATTTGTATTCAGCTTTGCCATTTGTTTTTGTCCCGCTTCCACAACATGCGGGTGAGAATGCCCCACATGCGGAATGTTGTTGTAAGCATCTAAATACGTGTTTCCATACCTGTCGAACATGTATTGAAAAGCAGCACTTTCCATGTAAATGGGTTTCTTGTAGCTCAGCGAAAAAATAGGACTAAGCGATGAAAAACGTTCGTCAAGCACTGCCTCTACTGTTTTCTCTTTGGGGATTTCAAATCCGGCCGCTTTTCTAAATTGATTTCTGGCAAAATAAGGATGAATTGTTACCCACTTTCGCAAGAGTGTCCAGGCTGGTTTTTCACTGATTTGAATGTATGTATTTTCGGGACGTTGTACTTTTTCGTATGCCGAATTACAAACACTGGTGCATAGGCGGGCCGCAATTAACCAGTATAGTACATCAATTTCTTTTTCTTCAAGCGGATATCGTTTATGGTATTCAGAGAGGATTGGAGTGGCCCACTCAAGCGGATTATCCTTCTCCATTAAAGCATAGGCCAGTGCAATGGCCAGTTCGTTTATCAACTGCGAATAACAAAGGTCGCCAAAATCAATAAGCCCGCTTATTTCGTCCTTCTGAACCAGAGTATTCCACTCGTTGGCATCCCCGTGTATGGTTTGTTTTCGAAGTCCTGGCACCTGCGGTAAAACCTTGAGCTTGTATTGCTGGAAAAAGTAAGCTGCGATTTTCCGGTCGGATGGATCTGTAACGCAATCCACATATTCTTCGTTCAGTAAAAAATATTGAAGATCCCACTTTAACCGACGTGCTTCAATGACATAATTGCGGCAATGCTGCAGCTGTTCATCCAATTCGGACAAAAACCTGCCGAAGGATTTAAAAAGTTTGATTGTATGGGGCATATCTCCCAAATGATTGCCTTCAACAAAAGTTAATAAGCGTGCCCTTTTCCGGGTGCCGTTTTCATGAAAAGAAGTCAGCAAATCATTTTCCGAATTGGCAATAGGTTTCGGAAAGTTCCTGTTGTTTTTTTTGTGCAGATGAAGCAGAACTTCATTTTCTGCTTCCACAAAATCAATTTCCTCTTTTTTATCCGGATATACCTTCAGAATATATTTATTGGTCTCCTCATCAACCTTGTAATTGACAATATCGTACCCGACCAGCTTTTTGACGGCCGGATTTTGTAGTTGATAATTTACTCCTAAAACCTTTTGAATGGTTTTATTCCACTTCTGCAAATGAGAGGTCTCTGGCCTACTGCAAAGCCTTCGCTTTTGCTAAATCTGATATAATCGTTGAAGACAGCAAGGGTCTGTATGAGGGTGAAGCATCTCGAATCTACCGCTTGCATAAACGTAAAACCGAAAGATTGAGGTAAGTATCATGGGAAGTAAACTGGGCAGTGCTTTTTTAGCAGGTATGTTTTTTACGTTTTTTTTGGATTTCTTTTTTATTCTGGGTCTGTTTTTGAACTACATACAGGCGCAGGAGATCGACGTCTATTATAATGTGCTTTTTGCAGATCATCAGAATATATTTTTATACGCGCTTGGAGTACTAGTGTTTGGCTATCTATTTCTATTTGTCAATACTAAAACTGCC